>CAZCAD010000444.1:0-2878 GCA_964496525.1 uncultured Flavobacteriales bacterium
TAATTTCTAATTTTCAATTCACAATTTCCAGTTCTAAAATCAATATTTTGAATTAGCACATCAGCACATCAGCACATCAGCACATCAGCACATCAGCACATCAGCACATCATTAATTAATCACAAAACCGTGTACAAAAACCTTCAATCGTTAATAACATTTCCAATATCCTCATATAACATGGCTTAACTTTGCATTAATTAGGATATGTCCGCTGCATCCGCCTCACCTGCCTGCCGGTAGGCAGTGGCGGTGAAGGAGGATATTAAACAACAACAAATCATGAATGTACTTGTCCTGGGATCAGGTGGAAGAGAACATGCGATCAGTTGGAAAATCGCGCAAAGTTCTCAAATCGATAAACTGTTTATAGCTCCTGGAAATGCAGGAACTAATCAGGTGGGTCAGAACGTCGATTTGCAAATCGACGATTTTGAGGGAATCCGAAATTTCTGTTTGGAAGAGAAGATAGATTTTTTGGTTGTTGGACCGGAAGGGCCATTAGTGGCCGGTATTCATGATTTTTTCCTGAGTGATCCTGAACTTTCCAAGGTGGCTGTTATCGGTCCAACCAAATCGGCAGCACAACTTGAAGGAAGTAAGGAGTTCTCTAAAAAGTTTATGAATACATATAACATTCCAACAGCAAAATATTTGGCCGTAACAGTTGAAAACATTGAGGCTGGACTTGAATATCTCGATAATCTGAAGCCACCTTATGTTTTAAAGGCGGATGGCTTGGCCGCCGGCAAAGGAGTGCTGATTCTGGAAGATCTGGCAGAGGCAAAAAAAGAATTGAAAAAAATGATAAAAGACGGGAAGTTTGGTTCCGCATCTTCAACCGTCGTAATCGAAGAATTCCTGGATGGAATTGAGCTTTCTGTCTTTATCATTACCGATGGTCAATCGTATAAAATGTTACCCGAAGCCAAAGACTATAAACGTATTGGCGATGGAGACACAGGATTGAACACAGGAGGCATGGGTGCCGTTTCTCCGGTTCCTTTCGCAGACGCCGGATTTATGGATAAAGTCGTCAACCAGATCATTATTCCAACCGTCAAAGGACTGAGAGCAGAAGAAATTGACTACAAAGGATTCATTTTTTTCGGTCTGATCAATGTAAAAAATGATCCTTATGTCATCGAGTACAATTGTCGCCTGGGTGATCCCGAAACGGAGGTGATGATTCCAAGACTGAAATCAGACATCCTTGAACTTTTCGAAGGTGTCGCTACAGAAACACTGTCCGAAAGGGATGTGGAATTTGATGAAAGAACGGTGACAGGAGTTATGATGGTTTCAGGAGGTTATCCCAACTCCTACGAGAAGGAAAAAAACATCCTTGGATTGAACAATATTTTTGATTCTATTGTTTTCCATGCCGGCACGAAACAAGACGGACCTACTTTTGTAACCAGCGGAGGGAGAGTCCTCTGCGTAACGTCCTACGGTAAAAATCAGAAAAAGTCCCTTGCTAAAACGTATGAGAATGTCGAGAAGATAAATTTCGATAAAGCATACTACCGCAAAGATATCGGATACGACATTCCCGAGCCGGAATAATGTGTTGGATTTTTGTATATTAGTGTCTGCTCGGCGGTCACAATTCGCGCTGACAACAAACTAGAAAATGGATCCTGAACCCCAGACCTACCTCATTATACTTCTCACTCTTTTATGCTCGGCCTTCTTCTCTGGAATGGAGATTGCATTTGTCTCCGCAAGTAGATTGAAAATCGAACTCGACAAGAAAAAAGGAACCATCGCAGGTCGAATCCTGTCTTACTTTGTCAAAAATGAATCGCATTTTATCAGTACGATGCTGCTGGGCAATAATGTATTCCTGGTTATCTACGGTATTTTCATGGCAGTCATTCTTAAACCTCTTCTTGATGGTATTGGCGATTATCCGGCCTTGGTTCTACTTCTTCAGACGATCATTTCAACCCTGATAGTTCTGATTACAGCAGAGTTTTTACCAAAAGCGATCTTTCGAATCAATCCAAATCGAACATTAACTATCGGAGCCGCCCCCTTAGTTATCATATATGGACTGTTTTATATTCCTACTATCATCACTATTTGGATATCAAGGATGTTTTTGAGGTTGTTCAAGGCAGACACCGATGAAGATGCCCAAGTCTTCACAAGAGTCGATCTTGACCATTACGTTCGTGACTTGAGCGACAGGATTGAACAAAAGGCTCACATGGAAAATGAAATTCAAATCCTGCAAAATGCCTTAGAATTTCCTGAAGTAAAGGCCAGGGATTGTATGATACCACGAACAGAAATAGTCGCCTTGGAAATAGGTAGTACAATCGATGTTTTGAAAGAGAAATTTATTGATTCGGGTCTATCCAAAATTCTCATATTTCGTGATTCCATTGACAATATGATTGGGTATGTTCATGCTTACGGGCTATTCAATAAGCCCGAATCAATAAAACAGGTGCTTTTACCTTTATCCATCGTTCCGGAAGCGCTGCTGGCAAAGGATTTATTAGAGCAATTTACCAGGAAAAAGCGCACAATTGCTGTCGTTGTAGATGAATTTGGCGGAACTTCAGGTATGATTACCATTGAGGATATCGTGGAGGAAATCTTTGGTGAAATCAGGGATGAACATGATCAGGATGAAAATCTTGAAGAGAAAATTGACGACCACACTTTTATCTTTACCGGAAGGACAGAAATTGACTATGTCAACGAGACTTATGACCTCCCAATCCCCGAAAGCAGTGAGTATGAGACTATTGCCGGCTTCGTCTTAAATATGCTGGAAGAAATACCCGATGTCAATGAAACTTTTGACACGGAAAAGCTCATTTTTACGGTCATGGAAGTGTCAGATTCACGAATCGAACTCGTTAAG
>CAZCAD010000445.1:0-2878 GCA_964496525.1 uncultured Flavobacteriales bacterium
ACTAAATAATGTTGCTTAACCTTAACTTACTCTTCAATTTTTGTTAGCTAGTCCATTATTCTCATGACACACTTTACTGAACAGCCCCTTAAAGGGTTAAACTGTCAACGCGAAGAAGGCACTGAATCAAGTTAAACTCGCACATTTAAACTTTTTAACTAATCACTTTTAGTCGCACATTTATCACAAAATAAAATGGCGATTTCTTTTTTCTGAAGTGCTCTAACACCCATTTGATTCCATTTGAAAAGATCGCAGAATTCCACGGCGGCGCCTTCAGCAAGAATATCAACTGATCGTTTGATCTTTTTCCATTCACGTTTCTTTTCGAATTGTTGCAAGAAGTATCCCAGCTTAATATATTGTTTATACAATTTTGGAATTTGGCCGGAGGAACGAGCAAATTTTGAAAGCAAAATGTACGGTTCAACGGTTAATCCCCACTCGATAAAGTACTGACAAACAAAATATGTCCGAATTACATTGAATTTTTTCTTGAGAACATTATTTAAGATGATTGGCGCAGCCAGCCGGGGATCGACCAGATAATTTTGAACGTCCATGATTAACTTCAGACTCTCTATCCAGGCCTTTTGTTTGCCGGAGCGAACTGTCGTCAAAACTGTATCATAATCTGTTACATCAATATCGTAATTACGATTAAAAATGTTGAAGAGAATTCTATACTCCAAATAATCACCATTCGTTGGAATGGCAGATTTTCGCTTGAGCTCATTTAAATCCCGAACAGTTATACGCCTCTTTTCGAGGTTCAGATTTAGAATAAAATCGTACCAGTTCAATTGGCTAAATTCTTCGTCATCCGGAATTTCTAATTGCTGTAGTGAATCCTGCAATGATTCATCACCGTCAATTGCCTGATGTGCCATTATCTGATAAAGTGGAACAAGCTCGCGCTGATTTTTCTGGGTAATTAATTCTTCCAATCGTTTTACCGACATTCCATAGGAGCCTGATTGAATGGGAACGTAATCACGATAAATAATCGATATCGTCGAAAATCGTGTTTCATCAAGTAGCTGGGACACTTCATCCTTATTCTTATTTTCATTAGCGAAGATTCGCAGAGAATCATCCGAAAAACCCACCAAATCCTGGTAACCCAAAGAGGTCAGGCCGGATCGGAAATCATCAAAATTTTCAAAGAATCGCTTCTCAAAAACAATCTCCTTGTAATATCTGCGCAGATAATCTTCAATGATTTGACCTCTTCGCAGGAAGAGTTTCTCATTCGACTTTTCACTGCCTTCAATCGATGCCACTCCGGTAAAAGAAATCTTTTGAATTTCTCTATTCTCTCTAACCAAGCTATCCATTGATACAATCAGGGGTTGAAATATGCTGGTATCCTCACTGGTTTGATTTCGTTTGAAAGGAATTCTGATCAAAACCGAGTCTTCAATGATAATATTCTTATCCAAACCAACAGTCGGTTTTGGGATGACAAAGTATTCACGTGGCAGCAAATGATCAGGACTGACAAAAATGGTGCTGTTTTGCATGCAAGGCCGCCAACGTTTCATATAGTGAAAATCCACTTGAAAAAAAGTGTCTCTGAATGTCGGCTTCATTCCAACATAGACTTTAATCAGTTCTTTATCGGGATTGAGATCATCCTCCAAAATTCGCTTCTTTGTTAAAAAATCAAGATAATATCCGTCATGGTAGAGGGAGTTGTGGAAGCTTGAATTTCCGGAACAATCAATCTGTCGGTGATGAATTAGGTCCATTGTCAATACACCCTTTGATTTAAAAATTTTGTTCAGGTTACTTTTTCGAGATGATATTCGATAGCGATTTTTATTTTTGCTATACCAGCGATACTTTAGGTAATGAGCGGTATTCATGTAATAGATTGAATCATTTGATACGGTGTACCATCCTAGATTAACTTCGTTTTTGTAAATCTTTTTTTTGACACGTTTGCAAGGGCCACATTCTTTCTTGTTTTTCACAAATAAATCTGCGCCGGGGCTGTATCGATAATGATCTTTAAACGCTTTGGAGGCCAGTAACTGGCAACAATAAAGATTTCCATCTTTAAATCTGTATGTCGTCGCAACACCTGCGTAGCCAGGATTGATCATATTGGTATTGTGTGTTTTGGACTTTTTCCAAACCGTGACAATTTCTTTGGCCAGCTTTACATAAGTCAATTTATTCTTTGCTTTTTTTAGAAGTTTGTTAATGTCAACCAATTGAACATTTTCCCCCACTAAACCGTGCGTACCACCGTAAAATTTTACGCGATCCATGGGTTCTCTTCTTTCACCAACTTTTTGAATATGAGTCAGGACTTCTTCATCGGCCATATAATCCGCATGATCTTGAGACGCATTGAGTAGAGTTCGATCAAATACTAAGGTGTCAATCCGTTTACGTTTGCGAAGTGCATTAACCTCTTGCAAAACATATTTGTTAAGGATTGTTTGATTTACATTTTTTGGGTCAACAATTTCCTCCTGACAGATAGCCGACGTCGACCAGTGAATCAATATGAGACATAATACTCTGATCACGCAATTTCCAAGAGATTTTTATGCCAGCTATTGGCAACCGAGGTTCGCCATCCGGCCTCGATCTCTCCTTTTGTTGGAACGAGATTATTGTATACAGTTGTCTCTGCGTTGACCTTTCCTGCACGAATCAGTGCCTTAAATTCTTCCACATTCACCAGATCGATGTCTCCTTCTTTTTCGTACGCTACAGTCAGTCGATTGAAAAAATCAATCTCCAGTTCTTTCCCAATTTCTTCTACTTTATGGATCAGCTTATCAACTGAACAACCACTGGCCGGATTTCTGTCCTCATCAACTCCAACCAACAGAAAGTAGGATTTTGAAATTTCAAATTCTCC
>CAZCAD010000446.1:0-2871 GCA_964496525.1 uncultured Flavobacteriales bacterium
TCATCGAAAGAACCTTCATCGTTGAGGTTGGCTTCCCAGAATTCGAGATTTCCGCTTGCCTTATCAGCAATTTCAGTCAGATGCCCGTATTTTTTCGTTTTGGACTTATCCCTGACCGTAATTCGAACGGTTTTTCCTTTTTCCAAAAGATCTTTTGTTACCCATGAGCCAATGTAGCCGGCTCCTCCTGTTACTAGAATTGTGTTCATTTTGTTTTTTTTTGAGAACATAGATCGCTTCGCTTTTAGAGGATAGAACATAGACCGATTTTTTTTAAAGTCTATCTTCTATAATCTATCGTCTATGCTCTAATTCATAATTGATTAATAATAAAATCACCCTCTTCTTGGATTCCGCCACCTCTATACTTCACGGCTTCCCAACTACTTTCAATGACCTGGTCCAATTTTCTGTTATCGATTTCTAAAGTTTTGGAATGATGCAAATGTAATGCTGCTGCGATATTGGAGTAGAGGAGGTTGGACATTAATTCGATATCCATTTCCTTTAATTCGTGCTCTTTCATTCCCTGTATCAAGAACTCTATAGCCGGAGTGTAATATTCTTCGCCCTTTCCTCGTGTTTCTTCTGAGATGATAGTAGAGCGTGTAATTTGCTCGGAGAATAGGAAGGCTTGCTCATTCTCTTTGTAGAAATGAAATATGTTTTTCAGAAATAATTCAAACTTCTGCCTGTAGGATGAAGATTTGACAAACTTCTGCATTAAAGCTTCACCGAAATTCTTTTTTAGCTCTAAATACAACTCATTTAATAAAACCTCCTTGGAAGGGAAATGGTGATAAATAGTTCCGGCTGCCACATCCGCCTGCTTAGCCAATTGAGACATGGGGGTGGCCTGGATCCCTTGTTCTACAACTAATCGGACCATGTGGTCCATAATGTCTTTTCGCCTGTTTCTTTCTGCAATCGTCATCCTAACCGAACGTTCATTCGGCGCAAATGTAAAACATATTTTTAACTGTGCAAGAAAAATCATTAAAATTTGAAAATTGCATAAGGAATTCGCCTTAGCTTCGACTAATCACTAAATGAGACACACATTTCTTATAATGATCCTTTTTTCGGCGGCCTGCAGCGAAGAAACCGTCACTGATTCGAATGAAACGATCTCGACTGAACTGGATTGGCTGAATTTTGACAAAGAGCTTTTTGAAATCGCAAAAGAGAAGGAAAAGCTCGTTCTGCTTGATGTTGGAGCCAATTGGTGTCATTGGTGTCATGTTATGGATGACAGCACATACGGAGACCCGGGGGTGATCGAATTTCTGAATAAGAACTTTGTAATTTCCAAAGAGGATCAGGACTCAAGGCCGGATCTCTATTCAGCTTATCGTTCATACGGCTGGCCGGCAACGATCATCTTTAATCATGGAGGTGAAGAACTCTACAAAATGCGCGGTTATCAGTATCGAAAGAAATTTATTCGCCAATTGCAGGCAGTTTTAGATAATCCTGTGCCGATGGAGGAGATTGTGACAGAGAAAACTGAGTTTGGCGAAATTGATGCTGATGACCTCTTTGAAAGGTATGCCAATAATCTTGATCACAAGCAGGGAGGATACAAAAGTTCGAAAATGCAATTGCACAAGGAAGGGTTGGAATTTGGTTTGTTGTATGGAGATAAGGATGAGCGCCTAAATGCTTGGACTGAAAAGACTTACCAAGCTTCCTTGTACCTTGTAGACCCTGTATGGGGCGGGGTTTCCCAATATTCTGACAGTTGGGTTTGGACGAATCCTCACTATGAAAAATTGCTCAAGGTTCAAGCGAACTATATTTCTGCTTATTGTCGCTATGGGGTAGTAAAAGGTGACGAATCGGCAATCGCCATGGCTGAAAAGATTTATGGTTATTGCGATCGCTTTCTTTCCTCAAATCCTCCATTGTTTGATAATAGCCAAAATGCTGATTTGATCGACGGTGTTCATTCGGAAGGATATTATGATTTGGATGAGGAAGGCAGATTGGCTCAAGGAATTCCTTCGGTTGACAAAAAGCAATATTTGAAGGAGAATGCGATGATGGTTTCTGCTTTGATAGATTTGTGGGCGGCGACGGGGAAAGAAGGATATTTGGCTCGGGCAAAAGAAGTGGAAGTGAGCCTGAGCTCGAATTTCCGGGATGATAATTTGCTGTATAATCGCGAAATCGGTGGTAATTCTATCTATTCGTTTGACGACAATCGACGTTTAGTCGGAGCCTGGCTAGACTTATATTCTGTAACTGGAGAGCCGCGGTACTTGGACAGGCTTAATCGACTCATGTTCGAAATAATAGTAAATTTCATGAACGACGAGCAGCTATTTGTTTCGCATTATGGAGAGCTGATTGTTCCGGCTGGAGTCATAACCCTTGATAATCTTGATTTTTGTCAGGATCTATTTAAATTCTATGATTCTTTCGAAGAATCGAATTTTAAAAATCCCGCCGGAAATTTGATTGATAGTTTGGATAGGCGCGAAATAACAACAAAAATGTGGTTTCTGCCTTATACAATGGAGGTAATTCGTTATATGAACAATGAGCCGTATCACGCGGTATGGTTAAGCACTGAGTTCGGTTCTGACGCTGAGAAACAGTTGGTTCGGCGGATTATGCTGGACAAAAATCCTTACATAATTATCGAACGAAAAGATCTGGATAATTTAAGCGAAGAAGACGAAATGCTCTACGGTGGAATCGAGACCAACACCCTGTTTATGTGCACATCTTCATTTTGTTCGTCACCAATAAGAAGCCTGGAAGATCTCGAAGAATTCCTGGAATTTAGCCATTTACAAAATTGAATTTTAACGCTTTGATCCCTGCGTGAAATAATTCCGCATCCCAGGTGATTAAAATGATATTATT
>CAZCAD010000447.1:0-2869 GCA_964496525.1 uncultured Flavobacteriales bacterium
TACACCGCTACTTCCAGTGACGTTGCAGACTGTGGCTTTCAACAATTGATCTTTGTTGGTGCAATCCCAACAGTTGATGCCGGGGCAGATGTTAATGTTTGTGAAGGTGATTCAGCTTCTCTTTCCGGATCAGGTACTGCGAATATTTGGACCTGGGATGGTGGAATTACGGATGGTGTAAATTTCCTTCCACCACCAGCAACAACAACAACCTATACCCTGACAGGTGAAGTTGATTCTACCGGATGTCAGGCTACCGACATGGTCGATGTGACAGTTGTTGTGCCCGATATTAGCATAACCGCTACCGGAACAACCTTAATCTCGAATCAATCGTCGGCCAGCTATCAATGGTTGGATTGTCCGGCTATGACCCCGATAGCAGGAGCAGTCACCCAAATATTCACTCCCACCGCTGATGGAAGTTATGCGGTAATTGTAACCGTATTGGGCTGCTCAGATACTTCGGCTTGTCAGGCAGTTTTTTCCGGAATCGATAACATTTCCGGATCGACAGACTTAGTTATTTATCCAAACCCAACGGACGGTTTACTTCAAATCGTTTTGGATGGAGCGTACCATTATGAACTAATCAACCTGCTTGGAGAAGTCATTCTTAGCGGTGAAGCTTCAGGTAAGCAAGAATTGGATCTTTCAAATGTAGCCGGCGGAGCGTACTTTGTAAAAGTGTCGGTCGGTGAAGAAGTGAAGACAATTAAAGTCCTTCGATACTGATCATTTTTGAAAATTAGTTAAACCGTCATGCGGAAATAAGACGACGGTTTATTACAGATTGGAATATAATTTGCTTTGGAAGCAGAAATTCCTCAAATTTATAGGAGATAAAAAATAAATTATGAAAAGAAAATTACTTAAAGTGTCACTAATGTCAATGCTATTGTTGGGTGGCTCGGCCTATGGCCAAATGGTGACGACATTCGATTATACGGGTGGAATGCAAACTTATGTTGTACCTGCGGGTGTAACAAATCTTGATGTCGAAGTAATCGCCGCTCAGGGTGGAAACGCTGTTGGAACGACAGTAGGATGGGGTGGCGGACCGATGGATCTCGACGGAGGAATGGGTGGAAACGTCACATGCACAATTTCCGTGACAGGAGGAGAGACCCTGAACATTTTTGTTGGAGGAATAGGCGATATGACAACAGGAGGATATAATGGAGGTGGAAATCCTGCCGCATGTTCCGGAACTGAAGTAATCGCTGCCGGAGGTGGTGGTGCATCTGATATTCGTCAAGGCGGATCCACAGTTGCAGACAGAATCGTTGTTGCAGGTGGCGGTGGCGGTGCAGCAGGAAGTGCGGACCCCTCGTATGCTTCGCCGGATTTTTCGGGTGCAGGAGGTGGTTTAACCGGTGCAAATGCAACCGTAGGGAGTTCAGGACTTTGTACTCCAGGTGGTGGTGGTGGACCCGCTTCTGGTGGAATAGGAGGTAATAACGCATGCTGGTGTGGAGGAGCTTTGGTTGCCAATTCCGGAATACTTGGATTTGGAGGTGACGGAATATGCGCGCCATCAGGATTATCAACTTGTTCTTGTTCAGGAACAGGATGCACTACCGGAGGCGGTGGTGGGGGAGGCTACTACGGTGGCGGTGCCGGTATCTGCTTCGCCGGTGGCGGAGGAGGAAGCTCTTATACAAACGCTACGGCAACTTCAGTTGTTCATACCCAGGGGTTTCAACTGGGTGATGGCCAGATAATCATCACAGTTCTGTGTGATCCTCTGGTACCTACCATTTCAGATGATACACTATGTGATGGAGACATGGTTACCTTATCAGTGACTTCTACAAACGCCGGTACGATCACTTGGGATATGGGTGTTACAGATGGAGTAGCATTTACTCCCCCGCTTGGGACAACTGCATACACCGCTACTTCCAGTGACGTTGCAGACTGTGGCTTTCAACAATTGATCTTTGTTGGTGCAATCCCAACAGTTGATGCCGGGGCAGATGTTAATGTTTGTGAAGGTGATTCAGCTTCTCTTTCCGGATCAGGTACTGCGAATATTTGGACCTGGGATGGTGGAATTACGGATGGTGTAAATTTCCTTCCACCACCAGCAACAACAACAACCTATACCCTGACAGGTGAAGTTGATTCTACCGGATGTCAGGCTACCGACATGGTCGATGTGACAGTTGTTGTGCCCGATATTAGCATAACCGCTACCGGAACAACCTTAATCTCGAATCAATCGTCGGCCAGCTATCAATGGTTGGATTGTCCGGCTATGACCCCGATAGCAGGAGCAGTCACCCAAATATTCACTCCCACCGCTGATGGAAGTTATGCGGTAATTGTAACCGTATTGGGCTGCTCAGATACTTCGGCTTGTCAGGCAGTTTTTTCCGGAATCGATAACATTTCCGGATCGACAGACTTAGTTATTTATCCAAACCCAACGGACGGTTTACTTCAAATCGCTTTGGATGCTTCATATAACTACGAACTAATCAACTTGGTTGGAGAGGTGATTTTTAGTGGTGAAGCCAGTGGTAAGAAAGAATTGGATCTTTCAACCATTGCCAGCGGAACCTACTTTATAAAAGTGTCGGTCGGTAAAGAAGTGAAGACAATGAAAGTTGTGAGACGATAGTCAATGACTTAAATGAAATAAAAAGGGGCTTCAAATTTGAAGCCCCTTTTCTTTTATCAAAATTATTGATTAGGGTCTGTGCAGAAATAAGATGTGCAGAACAGGCGCAGTTAGTTTAAGTGATAATAAGGCGAAAAACGTAGGCATAGCAGCGATATGACGAGGCTTTTCAACCAGCCTGTCCGGCAGGCAGGCGCAATTAGCGCATAAAATAACAAGCTTAAATGTATAGTTTATTTCTGC
>CAZCAD010000448.1:0-2842 GCA_964496525.1 uncultured Flavobacteriales bacterium
CATCTGTGGAGTCAACAAAAAAGCTCTCACAATTAATGCTATCTACATTAGGATTTGAGGCGTAAGTCTGAAACTCTCCGGCCACATATTGCCAGACACCCTGACTTGTGGCCAGCAAAATTTCATCTTCAAAGGAAATGATATCCTGTATGACAATGGACTTGGGATTAAACTTGAAATTCTTACGAAATTTTCCATCCAATGAAAAGACCGAAATTCCGCCTTTTTGACCTACCCAAATCTCATTTTCAATTTGCTCCAAACTAAAAATTCGGTTGGAAATCAGGGAGTCATTTTTGGTGATCGTTTTGATCTCATCACCATCGTAAGAGCATAAGCCACCACCTTGTGTTCCAATCCAGGCGATGTTTTTGGAATCGAACATAATCGTCCATGCCTGAGATTGCGGTAATCCCTGTTGTATAGACAGTTGCTGAAAATTATATGCTTGAGAATATACATCATCAGATCCAAAAAGTAAACTGAGCAGGCAGATAATAGCTGCCGGAATTGATATGAAAATGCGTTTAAAAAACAAACCGTTGCAATTAATAAAATGAAAATTTAAATCCCTACAAAATGAGTAGCTTTCGGATGGTTTTTGATTAATAGTAGGAAGATAACTATAATTTGAAATTCCTTAGGAAAATAGCAAGTCGATTTTGGCGCTTTATCAAGCGATTTAAATACGGCATTTCGGTCAGCTTCATCACGCTATTTTTGATCTGGCTTTTTTGCTTACCGGCTGAACTTTTTAATGACCCAACAAGTACGGTAATTTATGACCGTCATGGAAATTTGATCGGTGCTTCAATTGCCGATGATGGTCAATGGCGGTTTCCGTATAATCCCAATGTACCTGCTAAATTTAAGGCCGCGGTTGTCCAATTTGAAGATCGAAGTTTTGATTCACATTGGGGAGTAAGCATCAGAGGCATTGGTCGTGCGGTTTATCAAAATATTAAGGGCGGAAGACGAGTGAGCGGAGGCAGTACCATTACCATGCAAGTAATGCGAATGGCTCGGAAGGGACAAGATAGAAATATTTGGCAAAAAGTTGTGGAGATCTTTTGGGCAACCCGATCTGAATGGCGATACTCAAAGGATGAAATTCTGGCCCTTTGGGCAAGTAATGCGCCGATGGGCGGAAATGTCGTGGGTCTGGATGCTGCGGCCTGGCGCTATTTCGGTCGCCCACCGGACGACTTAACCTGGGCTGAATCAGCTACTCTGGCCGTCTTACCGAATGCTCCATCGCTTATGCATCCTGGAAAAAACAGGTCTAAACTGCTCGCAAAGAGGAACCGATTATTGGATCGGTTGTATGAGGTAAAAGAGATAGATTCTATTGCATGGATATTATCGAAATTAGAACCATTGCCGGATCAACCACATCCAATTCCAATGATTGCTCCTCAACTCTACACACGACTTATCCGAGATGGAAAAAAAGGCCAAATTGTTTATTCTACGATCGACATTTCTGTCCAGGAAAGAGTCAATTCCATCGTCCAGGTTCATCATGAGAAATTGCGTGAGAATGAAATTCACAATGCTGCGGTCTTAGTCATGCAAGTTGAAAGTGGAGATGTAATTGCTTACACCGGAAACGTTCCTAACGTAGAGGCCGAACACGGAAAAGATGTCGACATTATTATGGCACCAAGAAGTACCGGCAGCATTCTAAAACCATTCTTATATGCCGGAATGCTGGAGAGTGGAGACCTGACACCGGAGATGCTGGTGCAGGATATTCCAACCGTAATGTCCGGTTACTCGCCGAAGAATTATAACTTAAAATATGACGGAGTAGTGCCGGCGAATATAGCACTGTCCAGATCTTTAAACGTTCCGTTGGTTCGAATGCTGACCAAATTTAGTGTTCAAAAATTTCATTATTTATTGCGAAAACTCAAGTTTGAAACCATAAATAAGTCCGCAAGCCATTATGGACTTTCGCTTATACTTGGCGGAGCGGAAGTCACACTTTGGGATTTGGTTTCGGCTTATGGTATGATGGCACGTGGACTTAATCAATATCCAAATTATCAGCCGGGAGTGAATAAGAAGGCCAACTATATTCTTGGTGGTGGAGATCAAGAAGTAGAAAATCCAATTTTAAATCCGGCTTCCTGCTGGTTTACTTTAAATGCAATGAGAGAAGTATCACGTCCGGAGGAGGATATTAATTGGGAACTCTTTTCAACATCACAGCAAATTGCATGGAAAACCGGTACGAGCTTTGGTTTCAGAGATGCATGGGCAGTTGGATGCACATCTGGATTTGTGGTTGGAGTTTGGGTTGGCAATGCAGACGGAGAAGGGCGACCCGGTTTAATTGGAAGAGAGGCTGCCGCTCCAATATTATTTGACGTGTTTTCTTCTTTGCCACAATCCGATTGGTTCTCACAACCTTTTGATGAGATGGCAGAAGTAGAGATTTGCGAACAGTCGGGGTATCGAGCCAACGAAGCCTGCGAAGATATCCGAAGTGAGTGGATTCCAAAGACATCGTTGAATACAGTTGCTTGCCCATACCATGATTATTTATTTCTCGATCAGAACGGAGAGTATCAGGTTAATGCATCCTGCTACGAAATGGCAAATTCAAGGAAGCAATCCTGGTTTATTCTTCCTGCGGTTGCTGAGTATTTCTATAAGAATCACGACCCGAATTATATGAGTCCACCTCCATTTGACCCAAGCTGTAATCAAAGTAAGAATAGAGAAGAGTTGGCCATATTATACCCAAAGAATAATAGCCGCATATATGTGCCGATCAACTTCAATGAGAAGAAAGAAAAAATTGTTTTTGATGGAAGAAATATTTATGAGCCAGAAC
>CAZCAD010000449.1:0-2816 GCA_964496525.1 uncultured Flavobacteriales bacterium
GTACCACCTGCTGCCTCAGCTGCTTCGGCTTCTTCTGCTGCGGCCTGGGCGGCGAGCGCATCTGCTTCTTCACCTTCCTTATCCCGCAACACTTTCGCAACAGCCGCAATCTCATCTTCTCCTCTAAGACTTATCACTTTCACTCCTTGAGTAGCCCTTCCCATCACTCTCAGTTGCTCAACGTGCATCCGAATGGTGATTCCATTTCGTGTTATGATCATCAAATCATCATCATCCGTTACGTTTTTGATGGCGATCAGCGCTCCGGTTTTCTCAGTAACATTAATCGTTTTGACTCCTTTTCCGCCTCTATTTGTAATTCGATAATCGGCAACTTCCGATCTCTTTCCGTATCCATTTGCCGATACTACCAACACATTTTCATCTTCTCTGAGAACGCAGATCATACCCACAACTTCATCCTTATCGTTAGCAAGTGTGATTCCCCTAACCCCTGATGCAGTTCTTCCCATAAAGCGAACCTTTTCTTCATTAAATCGAATTGCCTTACCGGATTTCAGCGCCATCATAATCTCATGCGTTCCGTGTGTTAACTTAGCTTCAAGTAACTCATCACCTTCCCTGATACCTATTGCGTTAATTCCATTCGTTCGTGGCCTTGAATAAGCCTCAAGTTTGGTTTTCTTGATAACGCCCTTCTTCGTACACATAACTATATACTTGCTCTCAATATATTCCGGATCCTTAATGTCCTTCACATTAATAAATGCCTTTATAGAATCGTCTTGTTCGATATTAATCAGGTTCTGCAAAGCTCTTCCTTTCGCATTCTTTGCTCCCTCCGGCACTTCGAATATTCTCATCCAGAAGCACTTCCCTCTTTCTGTAAAGATTAGCAACCAGTTATGATTTGTTGCTATGAAAAGATGTTCCAGGAAGTCTTCCTCTCTTGTGGATGCTCCTTTCGCGCCTACCCCTCCTCTACTTTGAACTCTATATTCGGCCAGCGATGTTCGTTTGATATATCCTGCATGAGATATACTGACTACCACCTCTTCGTCCGGAATCAAATCCTCGATGCGCATTTCGTTGGCTGAATACTCAATTACAGAACGTCTTTCATCCCCGTACTTTTCTTTTACATATTCGAGTTCCTCCTTAATAATGTTCATTCTTCTGTCTTCATTATCAAGAATATCCTTTAAATCGATAATCAGTGTAAGGAGTTCATCGAATTCGGCTCTCAACTTTTCCTGCTCAAGTCCCGTCAACGCCCGTAAACGCATATCGACGATCGCTTTGGACTGAATCTCAGACAATTCAAAGCGTTTCATCAGTTTGTCTCTGGCCTCATCCGGGCTTTTCGACGCTCTGATCATTTTAATTACTTCATCGATATTGTCCGATGCGATAATTAGTCCCTCCAGAATATGTGCTTTCTCCTCAGCCTTACGGAGCTCATATTGAGTTCTCCTTACCACTACCTCGTGGCGATGCTCGACAAAGTGCACAATCATGTCCTTCAGATTTAACATCTCAGGACGGCCATTAACTAAAGCAATGTTATTAACTGAAAATGAGGTTTGTAAGGCCGTGTATTTATATAATTTATTTAAGACTACATTTGGAATAGCGTCACGCTTTAATTCATAAACGACACGCATCCCGTTTCGATCCGACTCATCTCTTAAATCAGAAATTCCGGAGATTTTACCATCATTAACCAGGTCAGCGGTTTTCTTGATCATGTCAGACTTGTTGACTTGATACGGAATTTCGTACACGATAATCGCTTCTCGGCCTTCCCTGATTTCCTCAATTACAGCCTTGCCTCTCATTATTATTCTTCCTTTTCCGGTTTCAAAAGCATCCTTAACGCCTTCATACCCATAAATGGTTCCACCGGTTGGAAAATCAGGAGCTTTGATATATTGCATTAACTCCTCTATTTCAATATCTCTGTTATCGATGTATGCGATCGTTCCTTCTACAACTTCGGTCAGGTTGTGCGGTGGCATATTGGTTGCCATCCCAACGGCAATCCCGCTGGCGCCATTACATAAAAGGTTGGGGATTTTGGTTGGCAGAACGGTCGGTTCCTCAAGAGAGTCGTCAAAATTCGGAGAAAAATCAACGGTTTCCTTGTCCAGATCACCAAGCATTTCCTCGGCGATTTTTTGAAGTCGGGATTCGGTATATCGCATTGCTGCCGGACTATCACCATCTACTGATCCAAAGTTTCCCTGCCCATCCACAAGCGGATAGCGCAATGACCAGGGCTGGGCCATTCGAACCATGGTATCATAAACCGAGGAGTCTCCATGTGGATGATACTTACCTAAAACATCACCAACAATTCTCGCGGACTTTTTATATGGGCGATTGGAAAATACACCCAAATCCTGCATGCCAAAAAGCACTCTTCGATGCACGGGCTTAAAACCGTCTCGAACATCGGGCAATGCCCTCGACACAATCACCGACATTGAGTAATCAATGTAGGCCGATTTCATCTCATCTTCGATGTTAATTTTGATTATTTTTTCGCCTTCTGCCATTGCATTTATTTTGGTTTGTAATTAAGGTTTAAAAATACTCATTATTAACGTATTTTTTGTCAGGTCAAAATGGCTACTTATTAACAAAAATGGCAGGAAAATAAGTGTTATTAACAATCGGAACAGATTTTGATTTGTTTATATTTGAATATCCGAAATAAATAACTTATTTTATCCTTTAGTGCGCGATTAAAAGGGTCGATTTAAATCAAATTGGTTAGAAACGATATCCGATCACGACTGTAGAAATAAGTAACTTTTAAGGGATAGTAATTGTTATAAACCATAGATAGAGCA
>CAZCAD010000450.1:0-2806 GCA_964496525.1 uncultured Flavobacteriales bacterium
TCACCGCTATAGCCGAAGTAGGTACGTTCGAAGTATTTACATCTCCTGATCCGTGAATGCTGATGTCTCCTGTTTTGGAAGAACTTCCGCTCAAATCAACGTCCCCTGAGCCATTGATGCTTATAGAATAATTTTCCGCTGCCAATTCGTCCACAACCACATCTCCACTTCCATTAACAGCGACGGAAAGATCCTTCGTACGAATTTTTCCTTTTGTAATGACTTCGCCACTTCCATTAATACTGATGTCGTTGATGTTTGGAGTTGATACTTTTATAGTAATCCTGTCAGATGTCGAGATGCAGTTACAATCTTCCGTCCCAATTACAAGCCGACCTTTTTTAACGGTTGTTTTAATGTAAGGCAAAAGATCCTCGTTGGCCTCCACCTCAACCGAAGTGGTATTGGATTGTGTTAGCTCAACTGTAGCCGAAAGACTTAAGCTCACCCCGCTAAATTCTTCCACTGTTCTAATTTCTTTTTTCAAGGGTAGTTTTCCTTTTTTACAATCCCATCCACATCCCCATGAGCTGACAAAGAAAATTAATAGCGCAAGGGCACCAATTGTTGTAAAAAGACTTAAATTTTTCATAGCTTATTTTTCGTTCGTTTAATGGTATGACACATTTAATTCAGATAAGTTACAAAACGAACTTAGATTTTTTTAAGAATTTTAGTTGTTATAATCTCTAGTGGCATAATTTACACATCAGGAAGTCGAGAAAAGGTCCTTGGGACCGGCTACTTCCCGTTCCAAATTTAATAGGTATCGTTTTTTATCAAGGCCACCTCCATAACCTGTTAAGGAGCCATCTGAACCAATTATCCGGTGACACGGAATAAGTATAGCAATTTTGTTTTTTCCATTCGCCGTGGCCAGTGCACGAATGGCTTTTTCATCCCCATAAGATTTAGCTTGCTCAAGATAGGTTCGTGTTTCGGCATACGGAACCATCAATAGTTCACCCCATACTTTTAGTTGGAATGCTGTTCCGGTTGGTTTGAGGGGGACAGTAAATTTTTGACGTTTCTTATCAAAATATTCTTGAAGTTGAATCTGAAGAGTGAGAAGGTGATCATTCGGAGATTGGCCAATTTCAGACGAGAGTTCAACTTTTATGTCTTCTATTTCAGTTGCTAAATCTCTTCTGGATTTGAATTCTAATAACAGTATACCTTCGGCTGAAGCAAGAGACGTCATTGGTCCAAGTGGTGTTTTTAACTCAAGACTATTGATGATCATTACTCTTTTAGTTTATAATCCTCCGGATCTACATCTAAACTATCAAAACCCTCGTGGCTTTTCAACAATTCATGAATTTTATCGATCGCGGCTTGATTTGACACATTCATAATAAATACTCCACCCCGGCAATCTTTCGAAATCTCAAAGTCACCCATATCAGAATGAACTATAAAAATCGTTTCATCATTCATCCAAAGGTTCACCACCTTTTCTAACGTTGGATTCATTTCGTCGATCGTAGAAAGTATAATCTTTCAAAATTCTTCATTCTCTGAACCTCGATAGAATTCGATCAGATAAGAGTTTCCAACAAATGCCGGTCGGTATTTGTATGAATACTTACTTTTTTCCACCTTGAGATAAAACTAAGAATAATATGATTTCATCAAGTGAGAATAATTAATTTAGGGGCTTATAATTCAACGGATTTATTATGAGCTCTATTCTCTTCGAAATTCAAGGCGGCCTTGCCATAATTAAACTAAACCGTCCGGATGTATATAATAGCTTTAACCGTGAGATGGCATTGGCGCTTCAATCGAAACTGGATGAGTGTGAAGAAAACGATGAGGTTAGGTGTATCTATATAACGGGTGAAGGGAAGGCGTTCTGCGCAGGACAAGATTTGGCTGAAGCTGTTGCAACGGATGGTCCGGAATTATCGAAAATTGTAAGTGAACATTACAATCCCATCATAGAAAGATTAAGAAACATTGAAAAGCCGATTGTAGGAGCAGTTAATGGTGTAGCTGCCGGAGCAGGCGCGAATATTGCATTGGCTTGCGATATATGTGTGGCGGCAGAATCAGCCAGTTTTATCCAGGCCTTTAGCAAAATTGGTCTAATCCCGGATTCGGGTGGAACTTTCATTCTGCCACGATTAGTTGGAATGCAAAAGGCTGCCGCTTTAGCCATGTTGGGTGAGAAGGTTTCGGCCGTTGATGCAGAAAATATTGGAATGATTTATCAATATTTTCCGGATGAACTATTCGCCGAGGAATCCATGAAGATCGCAGTCAAACTTTCTAAAATGCCAACAAAGGGGCTTGGTTTGACCAAAAGAGCTTTTAACCTCTCGCTTATATCGGATTTGGAAACGCAGTTGAAAACCGAACATGAACTACAAACTATTGCCGGTAAAACGTACGATTACAATGAGGGCGTGAGCGCTTTTTTGGAGAAACGCAAACCGGAGTTTAAAGGGAGGTAGGAGTTAAGAGTAAAGAAAGTTAAAAGGTGATTTGTTAAAAAGTTAAAAAAGTAGGAGTGATGAAAGAAAGAGCAGATTTTACGGATTTGGAAGTTTGGAAAAGGGGGAGAGATTTGCGCAAAAATATTTACGGTTTAACAAGGAGTTTTCCGGTGGAGGAAAAGTACAAATTGACCGATCAAATTATTCGATCGAGTAGATCTGTAACTGCCAATATTGCTGAGGGTCATGGTAGGTTTCACTATCAGGAAAATATACAATTTTGTCGAATGGCAAGAGGCTCGTTAAAGGAAACTAAAGATCACTTGATCGTTGGAACCGAAATTGATTGCATTAGCGAGGGAGAATTT
>CAZCAD010000451.1:0-2801 GCA_964496525.1 uncultured Flavobacteriales bacterium
TTTTGATCGTTTCTCTTATCAATATGATCACCTCACTTTTGGTACTGATTCTGGAAAAAACGAACATGATAGGCATATTAAAAGCGATGGGGGCAAAAAATCAGAGTATACGGAAGATTTTTCTCTACCACTCTATGTTTCTCTTAAGTCGTGGATTACTTTGGGGGAATATACTGGGGGTCGGATTATTAGCTCTTCAATATTTTACGAATTTGGTGTCACTAAACTCTGAAGTTTACTATTTGGAAACAGTTCCGATAAATTTTGACATTTTTCATCTTATTTACATCAATTTACTGACATTGATCATTTGTCGCTTAATTCTTATCATTCCCAGCTATTTGGTCACTAGAATTGACCCCACAAAAGCTATTAAATTTGACTAATCGCAAAATCTGTCGAGAACAGACTTTTTCAAAAAAATAGCGTAAATTTGCGTTGTCCGCCGAATCCGCCTCACCTGCCTGCCGGTAGGCAGGGGCGGAGAGGAAAACGAAAATTAAGAATTCTGGCATGGCTGAAATCGAAATCAGATTACCAAAAATGGGTGAGAGTGTGACCGAAGCGACCATAACTAATTGGTTGAAGGAAATTGGTGACACGATAGAAATAGATGAACCCTTGGTGGAAGTGGCAACGGATAAAGTTGACAATGAACTACCATCCGAGGCCTCAGGTATTTTGGTTAAAAAACTATATGAAAAAGATGATGTCGTACAAGTAGGAGAAGTGATCGCCGTAATTTCGACGGATGGTGAAGTAAATGATCCTGAACCGACAGTTGATGCAGCTTCCCAACTTGAAGAAAAAACAGAGGAAACAGTTGTTGAAGAGGTTGAACCAATCGTCACTGCCACCGCTGTTGCTTCAAATGGTCATGGAGTTGGAGAAATCGCTAAAACCGGACCGTCCGGTAAATTCTATTCACCATTGGTACGGAGCATCGCAAAAGCAGAAGGTATTTCAGTAGATGTATTGGAAAGTATCACCGGCACCGGCGAGAACAGCAGAGTGACTAAAAAGGATATTCTAAACTTTATACAGACAGGTGGATCCACAGTTGAACCAGCTCAAAAGGAAGTTGCGCCGGTTAAACAGATTCAAGTACAAACAGCAACGAAAGTTGTACCCACAACTAAAGAAATTCATACCCCGAACGTCCCTATTTACGAAGGAGACGAGATCATTGAAATGGATAGAATGCGAAAGCTGATTGCAGATCACATGGTAATGTCAGTTCGTACTTCAGCGCATGTAACATCATACGTCGAAGCAGATGTTACCGACCTTGTCATGTGGAGAAATAAAGTCAAGAATGAATTTCTTGAAAAAGAAGGTGAAAAAATCACGTATACCCCAATCTTTGTTGAAGCCGTTGTTAAAGCTATCAAAGACTTCCCAGGCGTAAATGTCTCGGTTAGTGGCGATAACATTATCATGCGGAAGAATATCAATATTGGTATGGCAACTGCATTGCCAAATGGTAATCTGATAGTTCCTGTTATCAAAAATGCTGACATGCTTAACTTGATTGGACTAACCAAAACAGTAAATGATCTGGCTGACCGGGCAAGAAATAGTCAGTTAAATACGGAGGATATTGAAGGCGGAACTTATACGGTCACCAATGTTGGCACATTCGGAAATGTAATGGGGACTCCAATCATTAATCAGCCTCAGGTAGCAATTCTTGCTCTTGGTGCCATTAGAAAAGTGCCTGCTGTAGTCGAAACCCCGCAGGGTGATGCCATCGCAATTCGACACAAAATGTTCTTGTCTCATTCTTACGATCACAGAGTCGTCGACGGGGCACTCGGAGGCCAGTTTGTAAAACGGCTTGCAGAATATCTTGAAGCCTTCGATGTGAACCGTGAGTTATAAACAATTCGTGGTATAAAAGTATAGCACCGAGCCCCTAAAAACGGACCTTTTTCTTTTTTTCTTTGAGGGATAATATTACCCTTAATTGAGAATTGGTTTACTTATACTGTCCCTCTTAGGTGTCAGTCTCTTGTTTGCACAACCAAATAGAGAGGAATTAAGAGCGACCCTCAAAGCCGCTAGTTTCAACGAGCAATTCGAAGTAGGCATCAACCTAATGGAGGATAATGTCTATGCCGAAGCCCTCTGGGTCTGGGATTTAATGCTGGAAACCAACGCTGACAACGCCAATCTAAATTACAAAGCCGGCATGTGTAAAGTTCGGCTCAACAAGGAGACTGAGGCCTTGGAATACTTCAAAGTGGCGAAAAAAGGCATCCACAAAAAATACAATCCTTTCTCCCCGCTTGAAGAAGGCGCCCCGTTCGAACTTGTTTATTACCTGGCCAAAGCGAACCACGTAAATGGCCAAATTGATTCCGCGGTTGTCCAATACGAGTTCTTTCTGGACAACTACAAAAAGAAACATGAGCGGTATAAGCCGGCCAAAGTTGGCCATGAGCAGTGTCGATTGGCGCTAAAACTCATGGCCTATCCAAAACCCTACGTCATTACCAACATCGGGGATCACATCAATACACCTTTTCCAGAGTATTCACCGGTTGTAACAATAGACGGTTCCGCACTGTTTTTTACCTCGAAGCGATTACGGCCCGATAGTACAAATAAGCGATACATCAATATTGCGAATGGTCAATATTACGAAGATATTTACGTCAGTTACAGATCAACGGGAGGGGACTGGGCCGATCCTGACTACCTGCGCTTTTGCAGTGTCCGAAAAAATGATGCCTCCATTTCAGTATCCCCCGACGGCCAAAAAGTATTGGTTTATCAAGACATTCAAAATGGAGATATCT
>CAZCAD010000452.1:0-2794 GCA_964496525.1 uncultured Flavobacteriales bacterium
AACTTTTGATCCGGCGCCGGTACCAAAGTTCCAGAAGCAATGATCGATTTCCGTGGATGCGGATCCTGTGAAATGAACCAGATGAGGTGTGCATCCTGTGATCTTGTCACCCGTGAATGTGACAAGCGGTTTCGGATGAACCGTAATCATAATGTCGGCAGTATTTTTACATCCATTTGGATCCCAGGCAGTAACCGTATAAGTCAATGTTCCAACGTCAGGAATGAATTGCAGTCCATCAGTAATGCCATTATCCCAGGTATAAACAGTTCCGGGTATTCCTCCAGTACCATTCAATACAGTCGATTCCAATTCACAAAGTTCATAATCTGCTCCTGCAATAACCGGCGGAATTTCATTTACGGTAACCGTAAAGTCTGCAACATCTGTTAGACAAGGTAAAGTCGCATCTACTGTATAGGTAAAAGTATAAATGCCTCCCGGTATTCCTTCAACCGTAAAGATTGCTGTTGCTGGATTAAAGGATGACGAACCGGAAGTTTCGGTCCAATAACCTCCGGCATCTGCGCCGGAAAGCATTGCACTAATATCTATTGCTGATCCATCGTTGTTACAAAGATCGGCAATGCCGTCAAGTCCGGCAGTCACAGCCTCCTGAACAGTAATTGTTATTGCCATTGTATCATCCGGACATCCACCAATTCCGGTTGCAATGAAGTCAAAGGTATAGTCTCCGGCAGGGATTCCACTTGTCGTGAACATTCCGGTAGCCGGATCAAATGTACCTGAGGGAGGAAAGGTCGTTTCTTCCCAGTTTCCTACACCAACACCTCCTGCCAGATATGTAACTAAATCTAAATCAACTGTTGAGTTACAAATTAAATCGGAAGAATCAGGTCCAGCCGGTGGTGATAATACCTCCACCACAATAATTTTTGAAATTGTACTTGACAAGCAAGCAGATGTTGGCGTACCCGTAACGGTGTACTCAGTTGTAACCAATGGTGAAGCCGTCGTAGTCGGTCCAATTGTTGTACTTAGCCCAAGAGGGGGCGTCCAAGCCCAGTCGTAGTCACTCGCACTCGGTCCGTCAACAGTAATATCGATTAATTCACCTGGGCAAATTTGCACCATATCAACGATGGGTGAACATTCGTCTATTGAACCGGAACTACCTGCATAATCGAAATAGTAAAGGTTAGAAAGAGCGGCGTCAACATCGCTACCACTCATAATCACCGCGAACTGGAATTCTTCCGAGGTTCCGGCTTCAAGGTTGTCTATATAATAGGCTAATGAAATTCCCTGATCGGCAGTTGTTGTTGATCCCACAGTCCCGACAAAAGGAGGCACTGCGTTCCAAAGATCTGATGCATCCCTGTTGGTAAATCCGCCGTAGCAAACTCTGAACATTGGGCCAATAGCTCCAAGTCCGAAGTAATTGTCCCAAATGTTGAATTGTTCTGCAGACACCAGAGCGATTTCGCAATCAGGATCAGGCTGTGCCTGAACTGTATTGACTGTTGTATAACTCCAACCAATAGTTTGATTATTATCCGGATCTAAATTTCTATAATAATAAATATCCAACTCGTCAGTAGCATTGGTATTTGTCAACGTCACTTTGGTCGTGTAATAAAGCTCCGAAAGTGTTAAGCGATACAAGACGTTAGTAGTGATGCCAAGGATAGAACCTTCCCATTCAATTTCCATACAGTCGCCTGTGATAGTAAACCCAATTAAGTCACCAGGAATCTCTTCCTGAGTCGGGTCCGGAGATGCCCAATCAGCGTTGTTAGCATTATTCGAGTAGTTTATTCCACCGAGTTCCAAACCAAATCCATTTTCAGGAGTACCCGGTGAAAAGAAGTCACCATCATAGTTTCCCCAGCCATCCATTGCCGGATTGGAAACGAATCCTACTTGAACTTCAGGGTTGAAAGTAACGCCACGTTCGTTTGGGCACCAAGGAGCGCCACCGGCATCCCAGGTTCCTTCGTGTCCACCCCAGTTGATTCCGAGCTCAACCCAATCACCAACCATGTAGCCACCACCACTTGAGGCGGTTTCAGGCAGGATGTCTACGAACTGTCCGTACGAAAACGACCCCGGCAGTATAAGTGCCAGCGCGATTCCTTTTATATAATTAATTGAATTCATTATGGTCTAATTTTAATATCGTTTTTTCAAGAGGTTATTCCGCAGCACAGAGACTTGCTAAATAATCGTTCCACCAGACAATGTCCATTGGTGCAGGTGTTCTGTCTACATGTATATGTGCATACGCTTTTTGCTCACTCATTTCTACGTGAAATGAAATAAAGTTGTTGGCGCGTGTGTTAAATTGCTTACTGGCTTCTATTTCATCAGTGAAACCCAGAAATGAAATGTCCATTTCGTAGTATTCTCCAACCGGTTTAGTTGCATCGAGTTGAACACAATAATTCGCATCGACCGTTGCGGTCTCGAAATCAATGCTCGACCAATCTTGCGAAAAGGAGACTGTTGATCCTAAAAAGACGAATAAGAAGGTTAGTTTTTTGAGATTTTTCATTGGTAAAATTGATTTTAACAAGCTTGAGTTTGTGACTCTCTATTATATATATGGTGTGCTTAAAACTCAACATATAGACTCCTGAAGTACGAAATGGTTGCCTTCAATTCAAGCTTTCATTTGAATCGTGTGAAAAAGTTATCAAAATGTGAATAAAATCACATTATTAATGTTTGCGTTAATTTGTAAAGCAGATAGCTAAATCGTTTACCTGATGGCGGCGAGAGTCGTTTGTTGACCACTCACTTTATCGTCCAATTTTACGCGTATTTCCGAATT
>CAZCAD010000453.1:0-2790 GCA_964496525.1 uncultured Flavobacteriales bacterium
AAATCTTCTCGTTCCCTTATTTACCCATGCCAAATTGCTCACTGAAAAACAGCTCGCTCAAGAGAAGACCTATACGTCTTTCGAGGAGGCCCTGATTCAGCCGAGACAAGTATACAAATTGGACCTGAATGATTATCCGGAAGGCCACCTGGAGGATCTATTACAGTTTGCTAACCTGCAGGAGCTGTATTGGCCCGGTTCCAAATTGCCTTGGGAATTAACTGAACTGCCGAATCTCAGAAAACTGTATGCCAGGGTACTTGATCAGGACAAGTTCCCTCCGCAGATATTGAAAATGAAGGAACTCAGGGTGCTATACCTTCGCTGTGGGGAGCTTCCTGAGGGATTGATGTACATGGAAAATCTGGAAGAACTTTACTTACTTGATAATGCATTAACTACGTTCCCAGCTGTTATTTTAAAGATGCCGTGGTTAAAGAGTTTGAGGATCAATGCCAGCTACAATGAACCGGGTATTGACTCACTTCCACCAGGTATCGGTAATTTGAAATTACTGGAGCAACTTCAAATACAAGGCAGCCTCGCAGCCTTGCCTCCTGAAATTTATGGGTTAAAGCGACTGAAAAATCTGGATCTTAGGTATAATAAGCTGACAAAAATTGCTTCCGAAATCGCATTACTTACTGAATTGGAACACCTGATCTTACACCACAACAATTTGGCTGCGCTGCCTGAGGAAATAGGACTTTTAAAAAACTTAAAGGAACTATCATTAAGTGCAAACCCCTTAAAATACCTTCCGAAAGAATTTGGAAACCTTGATGGGCTTGAAAAGTTGGATTTGAATTCCAAGTATCTGGATTATACAAATGCTTTTAAGAAGATCGGTAATCTTTCCGAACTTACTCATCTTGACATAAGTTATTGCGGATTAAAAGATCTACCTGATGAGCTTTGGAAGCTGACGAAATTGGAGAACCTGGACCTGACGGGCGATCAGATTACTTATATCCCATCTGGCATTGGTATGTTGACCAATCTAAAGTACTTTGCGATTAATGCTAATCAAATAGATTCCGTCGCTGTTGAAATTGGTCAACTGGAGAATATTGAAACCTTAGTGCTTAGCATGAATAAACTGGAAACAATCCCTTCGGAAATTGGCAACCTGAAAAACCTGAAAATGTTACTGTTAGGCCAGAACTCCTTAATTAAGTTGCCGGCTAGTATAGGAAATTTGAATAGCCTGGAATACCTTGGCGCAGAATTTAACCAACTCACTTCATTACCACCTGAAATTGGGCAATTATCCAAGCTGGAAAATCTCATGTTAAATGATAATCAACTTAGTTCCTTACCTATAGAAATGAATGATCTTAATAGTTTGAAGGAATTGTACCTGGGTGATAATCAATTGAAAACCGTAATTAATTCAATCAAGGGATTAAAAAATTTGACTTATTTGGACTTGGATTCTGAGATATCAGAAAAAGAAAGGGCCAAGCTTAAAGTACTTTTACCGAAGTCCAAGATCTACTGATTGTGCCGGCCCTTGTCACCTGTAAAGTGGTACGCAGGTTCACACATAGAATTGAAGTTGACTGACAATTGTCCAAACTCAGGATTGGGGTTAATATGGTACGGGTGATATAGCCAGACTATGGTTAGACCAAGCATTGCGATATAAAAACTACTTTATGATCGGTAACTTCCTGGGAGCATCAGAATTGCCTGCGGACATGCAGCGGCATATGACCTTACTGAAACACGAAATCCGAAAAAGCTCTATTTGATGAGAGGCCTCAGATCGAACAGCCGTTTCAAGCCTTGAAAAAAGTTCGAACTTTGTCCTGTTAGGTTCACTAAGAGAGCATTTATTCCAAAGGCTTTCTGGATTTTCTTGCCAATTAACTTGACAGGGCTGAACTATTCTTAAATTACAAAACAGCTTCAAATCCTACACCTGTTCTAAACTTCTCAGTAGTTTTTCTTTGATTGAACCCCGCAGTTTGCCATAGGTAAGATCGGTGAGGCACACATATTTTTTATGAAATGTCTGGTTATCGATGATGATAGGACACATAATTGATGCTTCACCCTTCAGGACGCTCCAGTCCCGGCTTCTTAAACCAAATTATTCTCAATCATATACCTGATCAAACCCGCCGTATTCTTCACCTGGGTCTTGTTGAGAATATTTTGTCTATGGGCATCAATGGTCCTCTTACTAACGAAGAGTTTCTTTGCGATTTCATCATTGGTTAATTCATCAGCTATGAGCTTTAGCACCTGCAGCTCCCGTTTGGTTAAAAGGCCCTTCTGGTGCTGTTGAGAAAAAGGAGGTTCATTTTGGTAAATATATGCTCCTCTATGTAAGTCGTAAGCATAATGGGTATAAGTTGAGCTTCCGATTTAGAAAATAGAGTTCTGTTACAGTATTTTGTGGTTTCTCACGAAGAACAACCAATCATAATCAGGGAAAATGACGATTTTGACCTGCCTTTGCCGGCCAGGCAAGCGCAGATTTACGCTGATTTTATGACCTGCCAACACAGGCAGGTTTTACGCTGTAAAACAAAGCTAATCCTAGCAATCTGCGCAAATCAGCGTCTATTAAAAGACTGTACACACTAACATTATTTTATAACAGAACCGAAAATAGTAATTTACTTCTTCAGCCTTGGGTCCAAAGCATCTCGCATGCCATCGCCAATGAGGTTGTAGACAGTCACAGTCAGGAATATTGCCAAACCTGGAAAGATCACCAGCCACCATGCATCAAAATTTTCTTTGCCCGCACTCAATAAAGAGCCCCAGGTAACTACATCA
>CAZCAD010000454.1:0-2776 GCA_964496525.1 uncultured Flavobacteriales bacterium
ACAAGATGCTGTCGTAGAACAAGTACTTATTTCCATTTTCAGCCGAGGTCATAGCCTATTGGTTGGTGTACCCGGATTAGCAAAGACCTTACTGATCCAGACTATTTCCGATTCGCTTGGCTTGAGTTTTAAACGAATTCAGTTTACTCCCGATTTAATGCCATCGGATATTATTGGCTCTGAGATATTGGATGAAAACCGAAACTTCAAATTTCTAAAAGGACCCGTCTTCGCCAATATCATTCTGGCGGATGAAATCAACCGTACACCGCCAAAAACTCAGGCGGCTTTACTTGAGGCCATGCAGGAACGGACAGTAACGGCTGCCGGCAATAAATATGTACTGGACAAACCCTTTTTTGTGCTGGCCACTCAAAACCCAATCGAACAGGAAGGAACCTATCCTTTACCTGAAGCACAACTGGATCGTTTTATGTTTAACGTTTGGCTGGATTACCCGAATTATGATGAGGAAATTTCAATTGTAAAAAATACGACTACCGACATAGAGCACGAATTAAAACAGATTTTGAACGCCGAGGAAATTCTCTATTTCCAAGAATTAATTCGTCGCATACCTGTTCCTGATGCGGTATATGAATATGCCGTCAAACTTGTCGCAAAAACACGGGATAATTCGGATATGACGCATGATTTGACCAAGCAATACCTCGAATGGGGTGCTGGGCCACGCGCTTCTCAATATTTGGTTATCGGAGCAAAATGCCATGCCGCGATACATGGTAAATATTCGCCTGATATCGAGGACGTTAAAGCCGTTGCTCATCCTATTCTGCGTCACCGCATCGTTCGAAATTATCGCGCGGAAGCTGAAGGATATTCTGTCGAGAAAATTCTGGGCACTTTAATGGAAGCATAGTCACAGATCAGTGTCGTCTTGCCCCAATCCTAGGAAATGCCTATCTTTGCCTTTTCTAAATTTGAGGCAAATGAACTCATTAACAGCTATTTCTCCTATTGATGGTAGATACCGAGATAAGGTCGCGAATCTGGCCAATTACTTCTCGGAGTATGCGCTGATTAAATACAGAGTTCTGGTCGAAATAGAATATTTCCTCGCTTTGACTGAAGAGAACATCGAGGCATTAGCCGACTTTCCTGAAGATAAGGAAGCTGATTTGAGGGACATTTATTTAGCATTCAACGAGAAAGATGCCGAGAAGATTAAGGAAATAGAGAAGACGACCAATCACGACGTAAAAGCAGTTGAGTACTTTATCAAAGAAAAAATGGAGGCGCTTGGTCTAAGCAAATATGAAGAATACATTCATTTTGGATTAACTTCTCAGGACATTAATAATACTGCGGTTCCGCTCTCCCTTAAACACGCCATTTACGAAGAATATTTACCATTGCTTGATGAGCTGATTGAAACACTCAATCAGTATGCGACAGAATGGAAGGATATTCCGATGCTTGCCCGAACACATGGACAGCCTGCCTCCCCTACTCGTTTAGGAAAAGAGATTTTTGTATTCGTTGAACGATTGGATATTCAAAAAGGTCAATCATTAGCCATTCCATTCTCCGCTAAGTTTGGAGGAGCGACCGGAAATATGAATGCGCACGTGGTCGCTTATCCAAAAATTGACTGGGTGGAATTCGCAAACAATTTTGTGAATACGACTTTGCAGATTGATCGCAGCCAGACAACAACTCAAATAGAGCATTACGACAATGCAGCGGCAATATTCGACGCATTAAAACGAATCAACAGCATTATTCTCGATCTTGATCGAGACATGTGGACGTATATTTCGATGGAGTATTTTAAGCAACAGATCAAAGACGGTGAAATTGGATCTTCGGCGATGCCGCACAAAGTCAATCCTATTGACTTTGAAAATTCCGAGGGGAACCTCGGAATTTCAAATGCTCTTCTTGAGCATTTAGCGGCTAAGTTACCGGTGTCGAGACTACAACGTGACCTCACCGACTCGACCGTTCTGAGAAACATTGGGATGCCAATCGCTCATGCGGTGCTCGCTTTTAAATCGACCTTAAGCGGTCTTTCTAAGTTACTTTTGAACGAAGCCAAACTAAACGAAGACCTTGAGGATAACTGGGCGGTTGTGGCCGAAGCCCTTCAAACTGTTTTGAGAAGAGAGGGTTATCCAAAACCTTACGAAGCGCTTCTGGAATTGACCAGGACAAATGCCGATATCACCCAAGAATCTATTTCGGAATTCATCGATACGCTCGATATTTCAAATGAAGTAAAAGAAGAACTTCGATCCATTACTCCTCAGACTTTTACAGGGATAAATGTGATGGAGCAAGGATAATTCCTAATCAATTACCATGCAATTTCTTGTCTGAGTTGTGTTTTGATATCCGATCAAACCTCCTCCTCCAATACCAGTGTCATAGATATTTTCTTCTTTATAATAAGTTCCGTCCAGTTCATACTGCCTAATTGTAGTTGGGGTTCCGGTGAAATAAGCAAAAGTAGTGTCTGTAGTGGTAAAATATCCCCAATAACTCGTGAATCCCTCAACCACCTTAACAGTTTCGCAATCACAGGTTTTTAACGAATCAGAGACTAGATATTCAGTTTTCTCACACGAACAAAACAAGAATATCAAGAAAGTGAATCCTGCGAATTTGACTAAGTTTCTTTTTGTCATTACATCCATATTATCGTAATAACATCAGAATTGGTTGGGAATCCCTCAAGAATGAGCAATAAGTGTAAGGAAATAATAGAATAACTAATTATTCGTTCAAAATACAAGTCCTGCTTGAAACCACGCTT
>CAZCAD010000455.1:0-2773 GCA_964496525.1 uncultured Flavobacteriales bacterium
CATGGAGGAAGGGAATTTCCGTCAATTGGAAATTTACTTTGGAATCGAGCGAAAATTCAAAATCAAACGTCAACTATTTAAAATTGGAACCTACTATGTTATTCGAGAAAATAGCTCAGGTGGATTCGGCATTCCAAACGATCCTCTTTTCGGATTCAAGATCGGCTTCGATTTCTTTAACTCCTGGAATAATAGCTGGAGCTACTGATTTGAAAATTCAAATCTCAAATTTTTTGCGTCTCTGCAAACCTGCCACCGGTTTACCCACCGAAGGTTTACGTGCCGAAGGCATGCATAGCAGTTAGGTTTGCGCCCCTTAGGTGAAATATTTAAACCCCAAACCCAGGAGCAAAAAAGAACCGTTATCCTAAATAATGGTTCGAGAAAAAATCATCTCCTTATAATTTTCCGAACCATTGTTTAATGGCAGCCCAATATTCTTCACCGCCATCTTGATTTTCCCAGAGGGCTCTGGAACCATGATGACCGGAACCCTCTGGAACAAACTGGACTTGTTTATCGTTCAATTCTTTGTTTTCGATAAGAACAGCGACCTGATCTTTTTCTCTTTTACTCGAGGTTAGAAAAAGCGGTTTATCAGATTTTGCGATCATAGGCACTAGACTGCCCAAATCTTCTTCAAAATAGTTGCCCGGACTGAAAGAAATAGCCCCTTCTACATGTTTATTCTTACAATATTCATATAAAATCAGCGTGGATGAATAGGAGCTTCCCCAAACGATAATTTTCATTTCGTACTTATCGTTGAGATACTTAATGCCTGCTTTTATATCGGCCTGAGCGTCTAGATAATCTACGCCCAATCCTTGTTTTATAGCGCGAATGTTAGTTTCATTTGCCCGATTAGCTATCGGCCCGCCCGAACGTTGATCAATCGCCAGACAAGTATATCCCATCTCATTTAGACGCTGAGCAATTCCTTCGTATTCGAATTTATTAAAGCGCGCCTGATGACAAAGTAAAATGACTTTCTCCGGATTTTCTACTTCGTATAAATTACCACTTATCGTTAGACCATCGGCCGCATCAAATTCAATCGATTCATAGTTGTTGATCTCTTTTGCGACGATCGTATCGGTATTTTCTGAAGCTTTGTCGGTAGAACCAGAATCTGTACCTAAGCATGAAATGCTAAAAGCGGGAAGAAATAATAGGAGGAATAATTTTTTCATTTTTCTTATTTGACATTATAACAACTGGATTTGTATAGAGGTGAAAATTACTATTTTTTTATTAGCCAAGGCATTTTTGAAAAGCATAGCCATAGCTATGGTTTGAGAAAATAACGCAGGGTAATGGAAAAAGAGTTTTTTTGCCATGCACATTCAGTTGTTATAATGTCTATTTATAGACTCAATCAAATTTAGAAGGGTTAGCCATTATCCTGATGCGAATTATTTTAAAGGCAGTATTTATCCTTCGATAGGAATGAGCGCAGGATGAATGTCTTGGGGGAAGAAATCTCCCAGGTAATTTCTCATGCCGGTTTCAAACCCCGGACAATTATTTATTGAACCAATGCTTCATGTTCTTGTACCGCTGATCAGATATGAAATTTTAACAATTATGAAGAAGATATTCGCAACAATTACGATGTCCATGTGTCTTCTTCTGTCCTTTGGCGCAGAGAAAAAAGTGAAGTCGACAATTAAGGGTGTAACCGTGTTCTTGAGCGGTGCCAAGGTTATGCGATCGGGTTCGTTTATTGTTCCTAAGGGTAAGACAGAGATTGTGTTTACACAAATACTGCCGCTTTTGAGAAGTGAAAGCTTACAGGCCGGATCAAAATCAGATATAACAATTCTATCTGTTTACTATGAGACTAAAGTAAGGAAGAAGGAGCAGGATAAAGGCGAGCTGAAAGATAAAGGAAAAAGAATTTTTTCGCCAGATGAATTCTTTGTGATAATCTCTAAGGGCTTGTGCAGAAATAAAAAGAGGACATCCTTTAACTTGATTGTCGAAGATCAGTTTCCTACAGTCTTCGAATGCCAAAGTTAAAGTAGATAAAGATGATGTTGCAAAAGCGAAGGTATCAGAGACTACGGGCTTTATAAGTTGGGACCTGCCTGACGGTAGGCAAGGTTTAAAAGTTAGGAGCGGTAAAACAGAGAAGTTGGCCTTTAAGTATAAGGTGACTTATCCGCCAGAGGCGGAAACGAGGTCTATCTGGAGTAGAGGAACCGAGCAAAGGCCACATTTTGGGGATGATCGACATGGCGGTCATCCCTTTTTTGTTTTCATTTAAGCCGCATTTGTAGCAAAAGGAATTTAGAATCTGGAAGCCAGATACTGGATTTTAGGTGCTTCCTTTCAGTGCTCTTTCTTTGAATCTTCTTGTCATCTTTTGGATCGAGTGAATTTTATTGAGAATGATTTCCAACTCCTCGGCGGTAATATAACCACGCCATTCTGCCAGAATCAATTGCGTCTCAGCCTCAGCTGAAGAGCCCATAGCAATATCCAGAAACCTGGAAAAGTCTTTGTTTGTTGATCTATACGATCCCTCGGCAATATTCGAAGGGATTGATATTCCACTCCTGCTGAGTTGCGAGGACAATGAAAACTGCTCGTTCTTGGGAAACTTATCTGTCACCAAATATATTTGCTTTGCAATTTCCATGGCGCCCTGCCAGATTCTCAAGTCTTTAAAGTTGTGCTTGTACATTTTATTCATTTATTGTTAATCAATAATAGTCCAGCCTCCAGCCTCCAGCCTCCAGCCTCCAGCCTCCAGCCTCCAGCCTCCAGC
>CAZCAD010000456.1:0-2765 GCA_964496525.1 uncultured Flavobacteriales bacterium
AAATGCAAATGATCTTAAGCATCACGCCGGAGACAAAAAAGTGCCATACTTCGTTTTGGGCGAGTGTTTAGGCGCAGATTTAGTTGGAATTCAATACGAACAATTGTTGCCCTATGCTCTTCCGTATAAAGATCCCGAAAAGGCTTTCGTTGTCATTCCCGGAGATTTTGTGACGATCGAAGATGGAACCGGCATCGTTCATACCTCTCCAACTTTTGGTGCAGACGATGCCTTTGTGGCAAAACAAGCAGGGGTTCCGGCATTACTTCTTATGGATGAAAATCAAAATCCTGTCCCCCTCGTTGATTTACAAGGAAAATTCCGTCACGAAATGGATGATCCGATATATGGATTCGGAGGTGAGTATGTCAAGGCGGAGTATCTGGAAGAAGGCGACGAAGAAATTGAATTCGCTAAACAAAAAGAAAATTTAAAAGATATTATTTCTGATTTGAAAGGCTACATGAGCGTTGATGAGCGATTGACCTTGAAGTTGAAAATCGAAAACAAAGCCTTCAATATCGAGAAGTACGTACACTCCTATCCTCATTGCTGGAGAACTGACAAACCGATTCTTTATTACCCAATGGATTCCTGGTTCATAAAGGTGACAGAGAAGCGAGACCGAATGGTGGAGCTGAATAATACGATCAATTGGAAACCAGAGTCTACTGGTGAAGGAAGATTCGGAAATTGGCTCGAGAACGCAAACGATTGGAATCTTTCCCGATCACGTTTTTGGGGAATTCCTATTCCGGTTTGGAGTACGGAAGACGCTAACGAACGAATCTGCATTTCCTCTATTGAACAGCTAAAGAATGAGGCACAGAGATCCGTAGAAGCCGGAATGATGGATTCTAATCCACTGCAAGAATTCATTCCCGGTGATTTTTCAGATGAGAATTATGATAAGATCGATTTGCATAAAAACTACATGGACGACATCATTTTGGTTTCGGATTCCGGCAAAGCAATGAAAAGAGAATCGGATCTCATCGACGTTTGGTTTGATTCAGGCTCCGCCCCATTTGCACAGCTTCATTATCCTTTTGAAAATGCCGATTTAATCGATGAGGAAAAATACTATCCGAATGATTTTATTGCGGAGGGAGTCGATCAAACAAGAGGTTGGTTCTATACCCTTCATGCTATTTCAACTTTGGTTTTCGACAAAGTGTCTTATAAAACCTGCATGTCAAACGGACTGGTCCTTGACAAGAACGGACAAAAGATGTCCAAGCGTTTGGCGAATACAGTCGATCCTTTTGAGACGCTAAAAAAATACGGAGCCGATCCCACACGTTGGTATTTGATCACCAATGCACAGCCCTGGGACAACCTTAAATTTGACGAAGAAGGAATTGTTGAGGTCCAGCGAAAGTTTTTTGGAACGCTCTACAATACCTATTCGTTCATGGCGCTCTATGCAAATCTGGACGGCTTCACATACGAGGAGGATGAATTAGAGTTTTCAAGCCGCCCGGAGATTGACCGATGGATCTTATCCAAGCTCAACTCCTTAATTAAAAATGTTGGAGATGCCTATGAAGATTACGAACCAACCAAGGCAGGACGCTTAATTCAATCTTTTGTTACAGACGAATTATCAAACTGGTATGTTCGGCTGTGTCGCAGAAGATTTTGGAAAGGAGATTATACCGAAGATAAAATATCAGCTTATCAAACGCTCTATCGTTGCCTGGAAGCAGTAGCTATTCTGGGCTCTCCGATCGCGCCATTTTATTTGGATCAGTTGTTCCGGGATTTAAACGAGGTCAGTAGTCGACTAGACGCCGAGTCGGTTCATTTGACGAATTGGCCGAAGGCGAATGATGCCGAAATCGACCATGAGCTCGAAGAAAAGATGGGCGTCGCTCAAAAAATTTCTTCGATGGCGTTAAGCCTTCGAAAGAAAGAACAAATTAAAGTTCGTCAGCCTCTTCAACGAATTATGGTGCCGGTTCTTGATAAAGATTTCGCAAGGCGACTGGAAGATGTCCGAGACATCATTCTATCCGAAGTAAATATCAAAGAAATCGAATTACTGACAGATACCGAAGGCGTCCTGACCAAAAAGATCAAACCAAATTTTAAGAGTATCGGCCCCAGGTACGGCAAACAAATGAAGCAGATTGCTGTTCTGGTTGGGCAATGGGGCAGCACAGAGATTGCCGAGGTTGAGTTCAATAATGGCTGGACAGGCGAAATAGACGGAGAAATGATCGAACTGGATGGCGATGACTTTGAGATCAGTACGGAGGACATTCCCGGCTGGATCGTAACATCTGAAGGGCCGATTACGGTGGCCCTCGATATTACGCTAAACGACGAGCTAAAAAGTGAGGGAATTGCGCGTGAATTAATCAATCGAATTCAAAATTATCGCAAAGAGAGCGGACTCGACGTAACGGACAAGATCAAATTAACCTTTGATGCGAATGAAGTTGTAAAGTCGGCGATTGAATCGAACAGCGATTACATCATGAATGAAGTTCTGGCTTTGGAAATTGGTTTTGATACCCTGGATAAGGATTCAAATCTTTTGGCTGATTTGGAGGAAGGGGATACGGTGATTGGCTTGATTAAGTCATGAATCCAAATCTGGTTCGTCTCTGACGAGGACCGGCCTTAGGGTCTGTTCATAAATAACTGATACATTTCGGCTTGTTCTTCTGTCCTTTTTTTTCGTTAAAATTTGCCACCGTAACTACTGCTATGCTTGAAAATTTTGCCTTGAAAAAGAACAGAATAACCGCCCCGATTCT
>CAZCAD010000457.1:0-2734 GCA_964496525.1 uncultured Flavobacteriales bacterium
GCTATGGTGTCTGTGGTGTGTCACAACGCTTTAAATCAATCGGTTAAGGAATTTAATTTGACAGATCCGGGGGAAATTCTGACAAAAACAAGGGAGATTGTCATTGAGACCTTTGAAAAAAGTGCCCGCACAATAAAAGATGGCATGGATATAAGTCTCTGTTCGTTCGAGAAGTCGAAAGGGATTCTTGAATTTGCAGGGGCACACAACGGTCTTTATCACCTGCAAGGTGACAATTTAACCGAAATCAAGGGAGATAAAGAACCAATCGGATATTACCAAAACCCCAGCCCGTTTACAACACATGTCTTATCAATAGAAAAGGGAGATTCCATTTATTTGACTACTGATGGATTCCCAGATCAATTTGGAGGAGAAAAAGGTAAAAAGTATAAGTACAAGCCGTTTCGCGAATTTCTGCAGAGCTTAAGAACGCAAGACATAAAGAATCAGCAACAGATTCTGGACGATGAATTTGAGAAGTGGAAGGGGGATTTTGAGCAGGTTGATGACGTCTGCGTTATAGGGGTCAACTTTTTTTGACAGCCTGTCCTGAGCTTGCCGAAGGAAACTAGAACGGATGACAGAATCAACTTTTAGTCAAATTCTTTAGGGCATAATAATTGCAGATAATTTGGTAATTTTCTCCTGATGAATGCGGTTAAATTTTCGTTTATACTCATAATGCTCGGCTCTTCTGCAAGCAATGCAACTGAAGCCCGACAGCAACATAAAGACAAGGTGATCAAAAGACTCTATTTAGTTCGGCATGCGAAATCCAGTCACGAGGATATCACCTTAATGGACTTCGACAGACCTCTTAACGAAAGAGGAAAAAGAGATGCGCCGCTCATGGGAGCAAGATTACACCAATTAGGCGTTCGTGTCGATCATATCCTTTCAAGTCCCTCTCGTCGAACCCGCCAGACGGCAAAATTCCTCTGCGAAAAATTGCATCTTGATTTTGAGAAAATAGATTGGGATCAAGAAGTTTATGCCTGCTCGTCCAGAACTCTTCAGCAAAGAATAAGAGCGGTTGATCATAAATTCAACAACATTATGGTTTTCGGTCATAATCCATCCATGACCGCAGCGGCAAACTTCTTTCAAAAGGATACGTTGTTTGAGAATGTGCCAACTACGGGTGTCGTTGCAATTGAGTTTGAAATTGCCTCATGGGCCGAGCTGGATAGCGTTAAAGGGAAACTTCTATTCTTCGAACGACCGAAAAAAAGAAAATAAGCCGAATCCCGATACATCGGGACCCGGCCTTTGGTTTGCCTTGCTTCGGTTAGGTCTTAAATATCGTCTATTTATAGAATTGGTATGGAAAAAGATACGATAACTTCTGAATCTTTCTCGTCTCCACTTGAGAATTTCCCAACTCCATAATCAGTCAAATGAATTTTGGTCTGTGCCGAAAAGATCTTGTCTTTGTAGAGAAACCTGATCGTCTCTTCGTGCTCTTTATCCTCAATTTGCATAATTCCTGTCATGCTAAATCCGTCCTCAGTTGCACTGATACCGCTCGAAGTAAAGTTTATTGTCGGGTATTTAGTTGAGCTGAAGAAGTCATCATTTTTCAAATGCTTATCTCTTCCCTCATTTCCGGTATCCAAGGTCTTAACCTTAACGGATCCAACTATACTGGACTCAGCCAAATTATCCTTGTTGAACTTAATTGTGGCTTCAAATCCACCAATAGTACCGCTAAGTTCTTCAGACGGCATTTCAAATCTAATCTTTACGTCATCCGATTTTACCGTCAATTCTGAACTTGCGCTTGTAATTCCGGAACATGCTAATGCTATTCCTAATAAAATGTTCATTTTTCTTCTCTTTAATTATTTATAACTGATAAGACAAATGCCGTGCCTTTTTAAGTATTTGCCCAATCTTTAACGCGATCTTAACATTTAATGTAATAGCATATAAAAAGTAAACTGTTTTATTCAAGCGCATTACTGATATCGTTCCAAATATCATCAATATCTTCCAGTCCAATCGATAATCGAATTAATCCCGGACTAATTCCAACAGCCAGCCTATCTTCTTCGGTCAACTTCGAATGTGTTGTACTGGCAGGATGCGTTGCGATGGATTTGGTATCTCCCAAATTAGCCGTTAAAGAAAAGAGGTTAAGAGAATCCAGAAATTTTTTACCGTGAGTCAATCCACCTTCTACTTCGAAAGCCAACAATCCTCCCCCACCCTTCATTTGTTTGATCGCAATTTCATACTGAGGATGACTTTTTAAATGCGGATATCTGACCCATTTTACTTTGGGATGCTTCTCCAAACGCCGGGCAATTTCAATTGCGTTTTCATTGTGCCGTTCGATTCGAATCTCCAGAGTCTCCAGGGATTTACAAAAGTTCCAGGCGTTAAAAGGTGATAATGCCGGACCTGTATGTTTGGCAAATGCTTCAATTTGATCGATGAGATCCCTGCCTCCAACAATAACACCTCCCATTCCTCTTCCCTGGCCGTCGATGAACTTGGTCGCCGAGTGAATTGATAAATGCACTCCATGGTCAAGAGGTTTCTGATTAATTGAAGTGGCAAAACAATTGTCGACTATGTATAAGAGATTGTGTGTTTTTGCCAGGTCTCCAACTTCCGCCAGATCAATAATATCCAATCCCGGATTCGTAGGTGTCTCCAAATAAATGACTTTGGTGTTTTCCTGAATTGATGCTTCCCAACTCTGAACATCATCAAATGCAACATAGGT
>CAZCAD010000458.1:0-2732 GCA_964496525.1 uncultured Flavobacteriales bacterium
TTCGGCCAGAACATAGATTTTAGAGCATAGATGATAGATTTTTTAATTAGTAAACCGCCTTAAAGCCTTGTACTGTCTGGGATAGAGCAAAATAGCTCTTCTTGATCCTGATGGAACTGACTCTTCATTCGGTTTACGAAAGGTATCAAAATTCTTGCCAATGGTAGCTTTTAGATTCTAGAGGCTTGACCGTTTGGCCCTGCCTCACTGATAGACATTGGATTATCCAGGCTCTAATATCTATCATCTAAAATCTAAACAACGATATTCACAATCTTCCCCGGAACGACGATTACTTTCTTCGGTTCTTTACCCTCCAAATACTTCTGAGCCTGTTCGTTGGCCAGAACTTCTTTTTCGACCTCAGCCGGAGATAAATCCAAAGACAATTCTAATTTGAATCGCATCTTTCCGTTGAAAGAAACCGGATAGGCGTACGCACTCTCCACCAGAAAATCCGGATTGAAATCGGGCCAACTTGCCTTGGTAATGCTTTCTGAATGACCCAGCTTTTCCCAAATTTCTTCGGTAATATGGGGCGCGTAAGGTGAGAGAATGATGGTCAACAATTCCAGGGCAGCTTTGTTATTACACTTTTGTTCGGTTAATTCATTCACGGCGATCATGAAATTGGAAACGCCTGTATTAAAGGAGAAACGTTCTAAATCATCTTTGATTTTTTTGATAGTTTTATGAACTGTTTTCAGTGAGTCACCGGATGCTTCTTCATCCGAGATGTGGAAATTTCCTTCTGCATCATGAAACAATCGCCAGTATTTTCGCAAGAAATTGCTGACACCGCTAATTCCTTTTGTATCCCAGGGCTTGGCTTGCTCCAATGGACCTAAAAACATTTCGTAACAACGCAAAGTGTCGGCACCGAATTTTTCGCAAAGCTCGTCGGGGCTCTGGACGTTGTATCTTGATTTGGACATTTTTTCGATGTCATGGCCGCATACATAAGTTCCATTATCCTCTAGGACAAATTCAGACGCAGAAAACTCTGGTCTGGATTTTTTAAACGCTTCGACATCGAGAATGTCATTGTTTACTACATCGATGTTGACATGCAGCCTTTGGATTGCTCCAAAATCAGCGATTTTAGCACCCGAATCGGCAATTTCTTTTGTTGTATGATCCGGAATTTCCTCCGCAATCTTTTTTATTTTAATCGGATCTCCTTGTCCTCGTGTTTTATTTTTTGAGTAGAACTTTGAGTCCTTTATATTTCGATAGACAAAACTACTCCTCCCCAAAATCATCCCCTGATTAATCATCTTGGCAAAAGGCTCGCGGAATCCCACATAATCCATATCATACAAAAACTGATTCCAGAATCTCGCATACAATAAATGTCCTGTCGCATGTTCGGTTCCACCTATGTACAGATCAACCTGATTCCAATAGTCCACTTTTTCTCTTGAGACAAACTCCTCTTCATTATGAGGATCCATGTATCTCAAGAAGTACCAGGAAGATCCGGCCCATCCGGGCATGGTATTCAGTTCCAATTGCCAGGTACACGTACCATTCTGCGCAGAGTTCGGCTTGACAATTTTTTTATTGATGCACCACGACCAATCAGTCGCATTGCCTAAAGGTGGATCGCCTGTGTCAGTTGGCAAGTAATTGTCGACTTCCGGTAATTCCAGGGGTAAAAATTCATCCTCGATTAAATAAGGAATTTCATTCTGATAATAAACCGGGAATGGTTCTCCCCAATATCGTTGTCGTGAAAAGACGGCATCTCGCAAACGATAATTCGTTTGACCTTTTCCAATTCCTTGTGCTTCAATTTCTGAAATGGCTTTTTTAATAGCTTCTTTCGCCGGTAGATCATTCAAGAAATCTGAGTTCGCAATGACGCAATCTCTTTCTGAATATGCTTCTTCGGAGATATCAATGTCTTTAAAAATATTGATGATCTCAATTTTAAAATGTTTGGCAAAGTCCCAGTCTCTCTGATCACCACATGGCACCGCCATTACGGCTCCGGTTCCATATCCGGCCAAAACATAATCGGCGACCCATATCTGAACTTTGTCTTTCGTGAAAGGATGAATGGCATAAGCACCTGTAAATTGCCCGCTAATATTTTTAACGTCAGCTTGACGATCGCGCTCCGTTTTTAAACTCGCTGCATTCTTATAGCTCTCGACCTCCGATCTATATTCTTCAGTCGTTATTTGATCAACCAATTCATGTTCCGGTGCCAAAACCATGAAGGAAACGCCGTAGATTGTATCGGGCCTTGTGGTAAAAACTTCAATCTCCCATCCTCCTTCCTTCTCTGGGGGAAAGATCTCGTCTTCTAAATCTGGGAGGGATATTAGTTCAGATTTTATCTTCTCAAGAACGGATTGAAGATTTTCGATTACCTCTTCATTTGTGAATCGAATCAAATGATACCCTTTTGTATTAAGAATTTCTGTTCTGACGGCATCTTCTGCCTTTTGGCCTTCATGAACTCCTCCATCAACTTCAATAATGAGTCGCTTGGATAGACAGACGAAATCTACAATGTAGTTATCTATCAAATGTTGTTGCCGAAATTTGGCACCCAGCTTTTTACCTTTAAGTTCTTTCCATAATAGACTTTCAGCTTGAGTTGGATTAGATCGCATTTCCTTTGCTCGTTGCAAATTTAGCTTTGCTGATTTTGTATTTCCCGTCAAATATCGGGGAGCGCTATCCTCATTAGTAGTTGCCCCCTTTCCTTTGGAAAAGGTTGG
>CAZCAD010000459.1:0-2725 GCA_964496525.1 uncultured Flavobacteriales bacterium
TTGGCTGCGCGAAGGGCAATATTTTGGTCGTTAACATAAAAGTCATCAATGAAACTGGTGAAAACAGTATCACCGGTCGGGGTATATTTTATGAAACTAAATCCTCTTTTTCCGGAATCCGGAAGTGCAACTCCTAAAACTGCAAAACTTCCATCAATAGTAGGAATCATATTATTTCCACTCCAGTGAGAATAGGTCAAGGTATCATTTTTCAGTGAATCCAGGCCTTCCAGAGTACCATCGAGACCAATCTTCCCAAAAAATCCTTTTTGATGCGTTGGGTCTGAAAAGGTGATGTAAGTGCCTGACATATAATAACAGGAATCCGTTGCATGCACGGATCCACTTATGGACGATTCGTATATCTCATAACGGTTATTAAAAACCTGCCCAATGCTGAGTTGAGAGATCAACAAAAAAAGAAATAATATTGAGTTGTAACGGTTCAAAACTTTAGCCAGTTAATTAATTTGTGAGGATCAATTTTACAAGACCCAAATGCTCAAGGTCATTTTTAACTTCAACAAAATAAGCACCATTATAATTAGACGAATTCCATATATATACGGTTTGGTCAGTTAATTCGGTATGAATAACTTTTCCGGAGATATCCCGAACTATTATCATCCAGTTTTTATCACTTTCGGGCAACTCAAAAGCAACATAATCTGTTCCCGGGTTCGGATAAACTTTGAATGTGGCACTTGATCCAATCGGCTCGTTTTTTTGAGCAGATTCAAAACCGGGACTCCTTGTGAGAACAGGTTCTTCAATGATGTATTCTTCGCACTGCTCAAAAAAGAAACATAATATTGATCGCGCCTGGTACTGTGCCAAGCCTTGTCCATTTTCGGCAATATCTGTTATGAGCAGATGATTGGGGTTAGATGGATCAGCTATGTCACCGGGTACTGTCAATAGATTCAACAGAATCCTTTTGAGAGATACAAAGTCAATTATGTCTAACTGGATTTCAAGAGGAAAGGTCGAGATACTCAGCTCAAGCTTCTCGATTTCGATCTTCGCATCCCTGAAATTCTGATCTTGCAAATAACTATCGATTATGCGATATTGAACCAATGCATCATTCTTTTGTCGTAGCCAATGTCTCAGAGAGTCTGTATTTACCACGCTGTCCTGCTGTACATCCCTTAATAATAAATTCACATAAAAATTTCTTTCAGCGGACAAATCACTCAACTCCGGCTCTCGTATGTATCGATCAGTGAAATTGTTTTCTTCCAGTTCAGACAATATTTGAGAAATATGGTCTTCCGGCATTGGGTGTGTTTTTGTTCTCAGAAATTCAATAAACGCAGGATCCCTGGCGACATCAACATTATTCAAAATTAATTCCAATGCAAATGGGTGGGGGAAAGCACCTAGTGGCGATGGATTTACAGCGACCCGTATTACATCCTCTGAGACATAAGGACTAATATCCAAGAGTTGCTGTCGAACCTGCTGTTTATTTGGAGGTGCTAAATTTTCGACCACCTGCAATAAGTCCGCTGTGCTGCCACCGTCAACGAGGTTTAAATATTCATTTAGTTTGTCGGCATAATCACCGTCAAAATTATTGAATAATGCGATTACCGCTAGTGCGGTAGTTGCCGGCAGGCCACCGGTTGGATACGTTATGATGTTCGAGGGACAGCTATTCAGGTCGGGAACTTCCTCGTCTGTGAAGAAACCATCCACTTCCATTGGAACCTCAACCTGTCCTGCCATATCGTCGAAATAATAATAATGCACATTATTTAAGGATTCATTGTCATAGTCCAAATGCGGGCCGGATTGAGTGAATTCGTTCCCGGATACTTTCACGGTCGAACCATTATTATTTCGAACACCATAGTCTTCGGCCGGCGGTTCACTTCCAAATAAGGTCCCAAGAACAAAGTGATCCAAACGATTAGTTACGTTTGTGTTGCAATTGAACTGCAAACCCTCCCAGCCCGACATCCATGTAGGAAATGCCCAATTTCTATTTTGACCTTGTGAGAAATTTGCCACGGTTAAATTTTCAAAATAATTCTTGTAAATTTCTTCTTCGGTTCCACCTAAATCCGAACAAACAACTCCTGCTGTAAATCCCAAGACTGATGGTGCGGTACTTATGAAATCGTTCTCTTCTATTCGCAAATCCTGTGAATGAATTGCGTGAATTCCATACATTTTGTCGCTATACAAATTGGCCGTTGTGTTATAATTAAACTTGTTCTGTGTGATTTCAGGAGAATTTATGTAGGTCATTTCGATGCCGTATTTGTTGTTCGTAAAAACGGACGTCTCAACCCGAATGGAGTAATCAGTGGAAACCGAGATGGCATCTATTCCGTAAAACAAGTTTGTGAAAAGAGTGGGATCCCAGTTTGGATCTTCATGACCGAGTGGGCAGGCACTAATTGTACCGGGGCATCTCCCTCTTACGGTGTACTTCGCATCCACGGATCGAATACCGGTATTGTTAAATGCCAAGACGGGATTTGATCGATTATCTCTAAATGAACATCCTGAAAAGATGATTCCGTCAACTTTATACATTGTCACATGGGTCAATGGGAGACTAGAACGGAAATTGTCATCCCAAATAAATTCTATGTTTGTAAAAAAACTTTTATTTGGAAAGTGAGTCCCGGAAAAATCGTTCGAATAATTAATAAACTCTCACAACTATCCGAAAGTTGTACAATTACAAAATAGCTTGAAGAATCCATTATTT
>CAZCAD010000460.1:0-2700 GCA_964496525.1 uncultured Flavobacteriales bacterium
ACAGCACTTTGTTTTTGCTCTTCTGCAATAGTAAGTCGTTTATTCAATTCTTCTTGGCAGGCCCTCGTCTAAAAGTGTTTGATACTTTCCTTGATGGCTGAAGCTCTCAGTATATATCAGCGCTTCGGTATTATTTTGAACCTTAAGGGAAAAATTATCGAATCAGCGTCACGTGCCCAATCTTCTCATTCTGAAGGCCGGTATCTACATCGATCCACCAGATTTTATAGACATAGGTGTCATCCGGGGCAAGAGCGCCTGAAGGCGTCGTTCCATCCCAGTAGAAGTCCTCGTTTTCGCTATAACGAATGAGTTGACCCCAGCGGTTGTAGAGATAGATTTTGAATCCGTCCGTATCACGAATTTGTGGAAACCAAAAGCTGTTCAAATGGCCTGCGTTTGGTGTAAAGGCATTCGGAATATAAATCGTTGTATGGGGGCGGACATAAATCTGAACCCAGCTCGTATCGGGGCATCCGTATTGGTTAATTACGACCTGATATGGATTGTGATAACCTGATTCAATATAAGTGTGGGTAACGTATCTTTCTGTTGTGGAAGTTCCGTCACCAAAATAGTAGAAATGCTGATCGCTGTCAATCGAAAGATCCGTAAAGTCGAAAAATGGGTGGAATACATCCTGTTCAAGCGGTGAGACCTCAAAATCTGATATTGGAGATGGGAAAACCTCGATTAAATCAGGTTTCATCAGGGTAAGTGTCGCTACGCAGCCACTCGTTGTCCAAATCGTCAATTCAACATCGTACAATCCGGGGTATTCATAAACATGAGAAGGATTAGCAACCGTACCTAACTCGCCTCCATCACCAAAGTCCCAGGAATAAAAAATCTCTGTATCGGCTGTTGATAAATCAATGAAATTAGCGGTGTAAGGAGCACATCGTAATTCATCAATCACGGTAAAATCAATAGTCGGTTCGGCATAAACCTGAACAGAATCTAAATACTCTATTTCGCATATATCATAGTTAACGGTGAATGTTACTTCATGCCATCCGGATTCTGAGAAGGTGATTCCGCCTGGGTTTTCGTCTGTACTGGAAGTTGGCGTCGCATCAGGTCCAAAATCCCAAATGAAGGTAGTCCCGTCAGAGGGCGGAGGATAAACTCCCGCACCGAAAAAATCAAAACTATTTCCGATAATACATTGTCCTTCCGGTCGGCTGTAGGTCGCTATGATTTCATCATTGATAATGAATGTTTCGTAAGAAGTGTCCGTACAAGTCCATCCGGGATTTACAACCAACATAATCACATAAGTTCCCGGACCGGGGAAAGTATGGGTTGGTTCAAATGCAGAAGAAGTTGCAGAGCCATCTCCAAAATTCCATTCATAATTCGTCCCGCCGTAGCTATCGTTTTCAAAAGTAATCGTCAGGCCCTGACAGTAAGAAACGAAAGTGCTCATGTCCACTTGTGGCGTAATAATAGCTTCCATTGTAATTTCACAACTGAAAACGCGAAATAGAAAGTCTCTGACCGTAGTGGATATAAGAACCCCTGCCCTATATTCTTTGGCACAAACGGCCACTGCAAATAAGCCCTCCAAGCCAGGAGCGGCAGTCAAGAGTCCCGTATTGGAATCAATTGTTATTGAACCGGTAATAAATGGTGTGGTAGCCGAGGCACCCGATGCCCAGATCACAGCATTGTAAGGAGGAGCAGCCGCAGGGTCCGGGGCAGGAGCAGTTGAAGTCCCACCGGTATAAGGATTACAAAGTTCATAAACAATAACATCGCCATCGGGTTCAGTGGCAGAATGATCGAAAATCAGCGTCTCGTTGTTGCACAAAAGCAATGGAGGGTAATTCGTAAAACGCGGACTGCTGTTACAAACCGCAGCTGCCGAAGGTGGAATCTCAATTGTCAAAGTCAATCCTGTATCTTCAGGATCAACCAGGTTGGTTACGTTCGGTCCACGACAGCATCGCTGATATGTGATCGTATATCCGCTGGCGGAGGCCGGCAAAGTTCTGGTCATTACGTAAACAGCTTCCTCGACACAGATGTCCGGTGGAATAGTTACACAAGGATTTGAAAAATCAGGTACCAGCATTGTGCTTCCGGGAAAAGGAATGTAGAAATGATCGATCTGAACATTTGAACCATTAAAAATGGTAATCGGCATATTCGCGTCAAAAGCGGCCCCGGTTGAATTACAATCTCTCCATATCTTCACCGTTATCTTGTATTCATTTCCTCCAAGACAGTCGTAATAAATCTCTCCGCCTACGATGTGAGACCCAAAGGACAAGCCCTGGAATCCCAGCAGGATAATGAGTGTATGGAGGAGACGTTTCATCTAAGTTCAAAAATATAAAATTCGACCGGCAAATTCATCCTTATACCCTAAAGAGTATTTCTGGTTGAGCGAAGTGTCTGTTAAGTAATAAAATCATACATTTAGGCTCGCTCTTTTGTCCGCTAATTACGTTGAAAATACTCGCCATAGCGCTGCTATGTCTGCGTTCTTCGCCTTATTCGCAAACAAAATAACTTCGCCTATTCTGTACACTTTATTTCTTAACAGACCCTAAGAGCAAATTTCTTGCCATAATGTCGATTATAAAACACTTTTACCCTACCGTTGGTTGCCTTAATCCTAAAGAAAAAAGCCTAATCCAAAAGCGAACCTCCATTCATCCAAATGAATCGCATAAGTGTCGGCCTTGTGTTTAC
>CAZCAD010000461.1:0-2688 GCA_964496525.1 uncultured Flavobacteriales bacterium
TTGATTATAGATTTCATAACGAAATTGTTTCAAGTTTATTTTCAAATTACCGCCAACAACAACTAAAGTTAAGGCATTTATTCGCCAACAAAGAACAATAGCTTTTTATCGCTCAATAGAGGACACCTTCAGCAATTCACCTCCCCCGTATTTTTCCCACCAATTCCCTTACCTTTGCCGATCTTCTGAAAAACAGATGTTCGAAAGAAATCGAGATAAAGAAAAGGTTGAATTAAGCAAGGATGCTTATAAGAAAGCGAGACGGTTCTTCCGTTTTTTAAGACCGTATCGTAGTCAGTTTATTATTGGCTGGATATTCTTGGTTCTGTCATCTTTGACCGCCATGCTGTTCCCCGCATTGATGGGGCAGCTACTTGGAGCGAAAGAAGGACAGGAGGCAATTTTTACAATTGAAGGAATCGACTTGACCAATCTTAATGTCATCATTATGGTCATGCTGATCGTCTTTGCTGCTCAGGCCGTTTTTTCATTTTTCAGAATTTTCATTTTTACCAATGTAACCGAGAAGTCTCTAAAGGGACTGAAGCTTGCGGCTTTTGAAAAGCTCATCGTTCTTCCGCTTGATTTTTATAACCGAAACAAGGTGGGGGAGCTGACCTCAAGGATTGCAACTGATATCAACCTTATTCAAAAAACGCTGCAAACTACTCTTGCTGAATTTTTCAGACAGTTTATTACCATCGCAGTCGCTTTCTGTGTCTTGCTGTATTTTTCCTGGGAGCTGGCATTGTGGATGCTTGCAGTGATTCCATTGTTGGCGATCGTGGCAATTGTATTTGGACGTTACATCAGAAAACTCTCTAAACGGGCGCAGGAACAATCCGCCAAATCCAATGCGATTTTGGAGGAGGTATTAATGGGAATTGTAAATGTAAAAGCGTTTACCGCTGAAAAACACGAGAGCAGTCGATACGAAAAGCGAATCGATAACATAGCAGGTCTAAATATAAAGAGCGGAATCATGCGAGGTTTATTCGTCTCCTTTATCATCTTTTGTATGTTCGGAGGAATTGCATTCATCATCTGGAAAGCAAAAGGACTGGAGACTGCAGAGGTCATTACGCTGGCCGAATTCAATGCTTTTATTCTTTATACGATATTCTTGGGAGCCTCTTTCGGATCTGTTCCTGATTTATACGCCGAGATTCAGAAAGCGATTGGATCAACGGAACACCTAATGGATATATTGGACGAAGAAGAGGAGGAGAAAGGCGAACATTTATTGGAGAATTTCAAGGGCTCTGTTCGATTTAAAGACCTAAACTTTTCTTATCCTCAACGAAGCGAGATACAAGTGTTAAATTCCATTTCATTTGAGTGCCGGCCCGGGGTAATGACGGCCTTAGTGGGCAGTTCAGGTGTGGGCAAGTCAACCATTTCTTCATTGCTTTTGAAATTCTATAAACCTGATAAGGGTGCAATTTATTTTGATGATCAGGACATACAAGACGTTAACACTGAAAGCTTGAGATCACAAATTGCCCTGGTTCCTCAGGAGGTATTGTTGTTTAGTGGAAGTATTCTTGAAAACGTGCTTTATGGAAAACCCGGCTCATCCATTGAAGAAGTTGAAGCGGCACTTAAGCAAGCTAATGCTTACGATTTTGTGACGGGGTTTCCTGATAAAATGGAAACGGTTGTGGGAGATAGAGGAGTTCAGCTGTCAGGTGGACAACGTCAACGAATTGCAATTGCCCGAGCAGTTTTGAAGGATCCGAAGATCTTAATTCTTGACGAAGCGACCTCTGCTTTGGATTCTGAATCTGAGAAGTTAGTGCAAGAAGCATTGGAAAAGTTAATGATGGGACGAACCTCCTTTGTTATTGCTCACAGATTGTCGACGATAAGAAATGCGGATAATATTCTGGTCTTGGATCAGGGAGAAATCGTAGAATCGGGGACGCACGAACAACTGCTTGGTAAAGAAACCGGCATTTACAAAAAGTTGATTGAAACTCAAATGGATGTCAGTACCCTGAGTTAGCGTGAAACTTACCGAGCTATCGTGAAACTTACCGAGCTATCGTGAAACTTACCGAGCTATCATGAATCTTACCGAGCCATCGTGAAGCTTACCGAGCCATCGTGAAGCTTACCGAGCGTAGCCGAGGTAAGCTATCCTAAGTAGGCTCTTAGCATTTTTTATCGCGAAGTATTCTTCAATTTTCGAATTCCTTTTTCTTTAATCTGTCGAACACGCTCCCTGGTCAAATCGAATCGCAATCCAATTTCGGCAAGTGTCATTGGTGGACGTCCATCCAAGCCAAAGTAAAGTCGAATAACATCCGCCTCTCTCAGCTTCAACGTACTCAATGATCTTTCGATTTCAGAACGAAGAGACTCAAGTATCAAATCCTTTTCAGGATTGTTATTCTCGGTATTCTGAAGAATGTCGTACATGCTTGAGGAACCTTCATCGCCTTCTTTCAATGGAGCATCCATCGAAATGTGGCGACCTGTATTTGCCAATGAGTTTTGAACGTCGGTGTTTGACACATCTAAAAAATCAGCCAGTTCATCAATAGTTGGCGTTCTGGATAGCTCTTGTTCAAGCCGAGTAAAAGCTTTATTCACTTTATTGATAATTCCGATTTTATTAAGTGGCAAACGAACAATACGTGCTTGTTCTGCCAGTGCTTGTAGAATCGATTGACGAATCCACCAAAC
>CAZCAD010000462.1:0-2688 GCA_964496525.1 uncultured Flavobacteriales bacterium
AAGATGCTGATTGGGGTGACCTCGATTTTATGATCGTAGATCTTCCACCCGGAACCGGTGATATTCATTTGACTTTAGTGCAAAATGTTCCTTTAACTGGAGCGATAATAGTCAGCACACCTCAGGAAGTGGCTCTGGCCGATGCAAGAAAAGGAATAAATATGTTCAGAATGGATGCCCTAAAAGTTCCTGTACTAGGAATTGTAGAGAATATGGCTTGGTTTACTCCCGAAGAACTGCCTGACAATAAATACTATATTTTTGGAAAGGATGGAGCAAAAAAATTATCCGAAAAAATGAAAGTGCCATTATTGGCTCAAATACCCTTGATTCAGAGTATCCGTGAGTCCGGAGACGCCGGAAGACCCGCAATATTGCAAGATAATACCCTGTGTTCTAACGTATTTGAAGAATTTGTTACTACATTCGTTAAGGCCATAGAGCCGGTTGCTAATGAAACGACTTGAAAAAATAGAATCTGCCCTTGATTCCATTCGTCCGTTTTTGCAAAAAGATGGAGGAGATGTAGAATTGGTCGAACTGACAAAAGACAATATTGTTAAAGTGAGATTAATTGGCGCATGTGAATCTTGTTCCATGAGTGGTATGACCATGAAAGCCGGTATTGAAGACGCCGTTAAGTCTGTTGATCCCAAGGTAAAAGAAGTCCTTTCAATCTAAGTCTTAAAATTTTATAGCAATTTGCGTCATGTTAGAATTTCATTTTTGACAATTAGTACTTAACTTTGCACTCCCAAACTAATAAAATGATCAATACCGATATTATTATTATTGGAACCGGCCCTGTTGGATTATTTACAGTATTTGAGGCTGGATTATTGAAGTTGAGATGTCATTTAATTGACTCGCTTCCTGAACCCGGAGGTCAATTAGTTGAGATCTATCCTAAAAAGCCGATCTATGATATTCCGGGTTTTCCCATTATTAACGCAGGCGAACTTGTTGATAAATTATTGAAACAAGCTTCGCCGTTTAAGCCCGGTTTTACCCTCGGAGAATCTGCCATTACCATTGAAGAAGTTGAAGATGATCATTTTCTTGTAACAACAAATCGAGGAACTCAGCATAAAGCACCTGTTGTAATGATAGCAGGTGGACTGGGTGTGTTTGAACCTCGAAAACCACCGGTTGAAAGATTGAGTGACTTTGAAGATAAAGGAGTAGAATATATTATTAAGGATCCGGAATTGTATCGGGGTAAAAGAGTAATTATTGCCGGTGGGGGCGATTCTGCTTTGGATTGGTCAATATATTTGGTTGAAAAAAGGATTACATCAGAATTATCTCTTGTCCACAGAAGAGCTTCTTTCCGCGGTCATTTAGACTCTGTTCAAAAAATAATGAACCTGGCGGATGCCGGAAAACTTAATTTAATAACCGAAGCCGAAGTTGTCGGGATCGATGGAAATGGAAAATTGGAAACGGTTAAGATCAAACATGCTGACGGATCCGAAGTGGAAAAGGAAACGGATCATTTTGTCCCGTTGTTCGGATTAAAACCGAGCCTTGGACCAATTTCTGATTGGGGTTTTGATATTGACAAGAACGCCATTATAGTTGATACACTCGATTATTCTACTAAGAGAAAAGGAATTTTTGCCATCGGTGACGTTAACACCTATGAAGGGAAACTCAAACTCATATTGTGTGGTTTTCACGAGGCAACTATTGCTGTGCAGGCTGCGTTCGCAAGGATTCATCCCGATAAAAAAAATGTGTTGAAATATACGACTGTTAATGGTGTGACCGGTTTTTGATCTTGATCATGAATGACACTTCCTTCGACAGGCTCAGGATGACCGTGTCATTTATCCTGGAGTGAATGTCAGTCTGAGCAGCCCGCCCTGGGAGCAGTCGAAGGGAAGAAAGAATGAGTGAAATCGCAAGTTTGGGATCTCATCAACGAATGTCAGTCTGAGCAGCCTGCCCTGAGAGCAGTCGAAGGGAAGACAGAATGAGTGATGTCGCAAGTTTGGAATCTCATCAACGAATGTCAGTCTGAGCAGCCTGCCCTGAGAGCAGTCAAAGGGAAGACAAAATGAGTCCTGGTCATGTCCATTTCCACATTATCTTATGCAACTAATTTCTAAATTTCAATTATTTTTAGCACATGCCAGACAATACAATTACTATATATGTTTTTGACCGGGAAGGTGTAAAGCACTCACTTCAAGCTCCAACGGACATGAGCATGAATATCATGGAAGTTTGCAGATCGTACGAGCTGCCGGTAGAAGGACGTTGTGGTGGAATGGCGATGTGCGCAAGCTGTATGTGCTATTTAGAATCCGATCATAAATTACCGGAACAGTCAGATTCAGAATTAAATATGTTGGATGAGGCATTCTTCGTTGAAGACAATAGCAGACTCGGTTGTCAGATCCATATTTCAGATGAGATCGATGGGATTGTAGTTAGGTTGGCGCCTGAAGGGAATTGATTAATCCTTGAATTCTTCCGGAATCACACAAACTGGTATAGGAACCATTTTATGTTTATTTGTCCTGTGAAAACCCCTATAAATTTTCAATACTTCGTTTTCTCTCTCTGATAGTTCCGACTCATCACCTGTAAATCCCATTGCCCATTCCAGCTCAGGATTAGTCGCCCCTAACTGTCCCTCATCTGTTCGACTATCGTCCCAAAGCCCATCAGTAGGCACTGCGT
>CAZCAD010000463.1:0-2657 GCA_964496525.1 uncultured Flavobacteriales bacterium
AAAGAAACGTTTATTTGCGCAGATTATTAGTTATATTGGCAAAGATTTTTAAGGCTTTAACAGAATTAACAGATGCGGAAAATCCAAATGGTAGACTTGGTTTCTCAGTACGAGAAAATCAAATCGGAGATCAATGAAGCCGTTCTTCAGGTGATCCAATCGTCTGCTTACGTCAATGGCCCTGAGGTCAAGGCTTTCCAGGAAGAATTAGAGCAATATTTGGGTGTCAAACATGTAATTCCATGTGCAAATGGTACAGATGCCCTCCAGGTAGTTTTGATGGCACTCGGATTGGAAGAAGGAGATGAGGTCATTACAGCTGATTTTACATTCGCGGCCACGGTTGAAGTCATCGAATTATTAAAGTTAAAATCTGTTTTGGTGGACGTGGAGCGGAATTCCTTTAATATTTCGATTGAAGCTGTCGAAAGGGCAATTACGCCAAAAACGAAGGCCATTATTCCGATTCATCTATTCGGTCAATGTGCCAATATGGATGCCATTATGGAATTGTCTTCAACCCATAATATTTATGTGGTTGAAGACAATGCACAGGGAATTGGAGCGAGCTACACACATACGGATGGGAGTACATCAAAGGCCGGAACAATTGGACATGCCGGAACAACTTCTTTTTTTCCATCCAAGAATTTAGGATGTTATGGTGACGGAGGGGCAATATTTACCAATGACGATGATTTAGCTGTTGTTATCAGATCTATCGTTAATCACGGCATGGGAAAACGATATTACCATGACCGGCTAGGGGTAAACTCCAGATTGGATTCAATACAGGCAGCGGTTCTCAGAATTAAACTTCGAAAACTCGATGAGTATTGTGCAGCCAGGAAAAAAGTCGCAGATTATTACGATCAATTTTTCGTTGATTATCCAAACGTTTCGACACCTCACAGATCTGAATATTCAACCCATGTTTTTCATCAGTACACCTTGAAATTTGATGAGCTGAATCAATTCGAAATGCAAGAATTTCTGAAGGAAAAAGAAATTCCGGCGATGATATATTATCCGGTGCCTCTTCATTCACAGGAAGCATACAAAGACGGCAATTATTCGGAAGAAGATTTTGCAGTAACGAATGCTCTTTGCAAACAAGTAATTTCATTACCCATACATACCGAAATGGACGAGGAGCAGCTCTCCTATATATGTGAGTCAATTAAAGAATATTTAAAAACACACTTAGTTAATACACCGATGGGATGAAGAAAATCGCAGTCATTGGATCTGGCTATGTAGGACTGGTCACGGGAACTTGTTTCGCCGAAACAGGGAACAATGTGGTTTGCGTTGATATCGATGAGGAAAAGGTCAAAAGAATGCAGGACGGCGTAGTGCCGATTTACGAACCGCATCTCGATGTCATTTTTGATCGAAATATTAAACAGGATCGCTTAAGATTCAGCACTGATCTTGCCGGCTCAATTAAAGATGCAGAAATCATTTTTCTTGCTCTTCCTACACCCCCCGGCGAAGATGGTTCCGCTGATCTGTCCTCCGTCCTGGGAGTGGCAGAAGATTTAGGTAAGATCATTGAAGACTATAAAGTCATTGTAGATAAATCAACCGTTCCGGTGGGTACTGCCGAAAAAGTTCATGTGGCGGTCGCGAAGAATGCGAAAGTTGATTTTGACATCGTTTCTAATCCTGAATTTTTACGAGAAGGCTTTGCTGTTGATGATTTTTTAAAACCGGATAGAGTTGTTATCGGCTGTAGTTCGGAAAGGGCCCGTCGGATTATGAACGAGCTGTATAAACCATTTGTTCGACAAGGAAATCCAATCATTTTCATGGATGAGAAATCGGCGGAGCTGACAAAGTACGCAGCCAATTCTTTTCTTGCAACCAAGATTACTTTCATGAACGAAATTGCCAACTTTTGCGAGTTGGTTGGTGCCGACGTAGATTCAGTTCGAATTGGAATCGGATCGGATACAAGAATTGGGAAACGATTTCTTTTTCCGGGTATTGGGTATGGTGGAAGTTGCTTTCCAAAGGATGTTCAAGCTTTGGTAAAGAGTGGAATCGAAGCCAATTATAAGTTCGAAATCATTGATGCCGTTTTAAGAGTGAACAACAAGCAGAAGCTCGCCCTAATTGAGAAATTAAAGAATCATTACGGCGATTTGAGTGGAAAGGATTTTGGTCTTTGGGGACTTGCATTTAAACCAGATACGGATGATATTAGAGAAGCTCCGGCATTGTACATGATTGAGGCCTTACTGGATGCAGGAGCCTCAATTTCTGCTTACGATCCTGAAGCCATGGACAATGTTAGGGAGATGTTTGGCGACAAAATTACTTATTGGAAAAATCAGTACGAAGCCATTAATGGTAAAGATGCGCTTTTAATTGCAACTGAATGGGGAGCATTTAGAAATCCTGATTTTGGAAGAATTAAAGAATCGCTTAAGGAGGCCAAAATATTCGACGGGCGAAATTTATTTGATTTAGAAGAAATGAGAGGATTGGGATTTTATTACGAGAGCGTTGGAAGAGAAACAGTCGTTTTATAAATGTCAGATCGAAAGAAAATATTGATTACCGGTGCGGCGGGCTTTTTAGGTTCACACCTCGCCGACCGTTTTATTAAAGAAGATTACCATGTTATGGCGATGGATAATCTGATAACAGGT
>CAZCAD010000464.1:0-2649 GCA_964496525.1 uncultured Flavobacteriales bacterium
CCGTGGCCGTTCAGGAGCATGAACCGCATGAGGAAGAAATGAATGAAGGGGAAGCACAGAATGAAGAACATGGGGAACATGGAGAGGGACACGGTGAAGAACATGGTGGTCATCATGCGGATTTTAGCCCTTTATTATTTATCATTATCGCGCTGATCATAGGTGCGGCTGCGCGATTTTGGCTCTCGAAAATAGGCATACCTTTTACCGTAGTACTGCTTCTTATTGGAATTGGCATAGGCCTTTTAGGCAGATTCGACAGCCTGTTGGATTTCCAGCTTTTTGGCCAGACATTTGAATGGGAGATTTTGGATCGATCAATCGATTGGGCTGCGAATATAGATGCACACATGCTCCTCTATATTTTCTTACCGATATTAATTTTTGAAGCGGCCTTTGCAATGGACGTTCATACATTTAAAAAATCATTTGTCAACTCTGTACTCTTAGCGGTTCCCGGAATAATTATCGCGATAATAACCACATCCTTTATGATCTGGGGATTGGTAATTTATGATGTCGGTCTTGGAACCTGGCCCTGGCTGATGGTTTTATTATTTGGTGCAGTAATTTCTGCGACCGATCCGGTAGCCGTGGTCGCTATTTTGAAAGAACTGGGAGCGAGTAAAAAGCTGGGCACCCTAATTGAGGGAGAGTCGCTTTTGAATGACGGTACAGCAATCGTAATATTTAATGTGATTCTTGTAATCGTTACTACCGGGGCTATGGACGGCTCGCCGATTCTCGAATTCTTTAGGGTGGCATTTGGCGGCATAGTGATTGGTGTTGTGATAGGATACCTGGGACTAAAATGGATTCGATCTGTATTCAATGACATGCTGGTCGAGATTACTATCATTGTTTCACTCGCCTATTTAACCTTCTTTATTTGCGAGTATGCATTTGGTGTTTCAGGAGTACTTGGATTAGTCGCTTTAGGTCTGCTGTTCGGGGGGCCCGGAAGAACCAGGATAAGTCCGGATGTACAACATTTTGTTCACGAATTCTGGGAGTTTTCGGCTTTTTTGGCCAATGTATTGATCTTCCTTATTGTTGGTATCGTTATCGCCGAACGAACAGTATTCGAAGCCTCCGACTTCCTGGTCTTATTACTGATTTACCTTTTTATCCACCTGGCCAGGATTATAGTTATTGCGATACTGTACCCACTGATGAAAAGAGCCGGATATGGAATCGGCAAGAACCACCCGCAAGCGATGTGGTGGGGAGCACTGAGGGGAGCGATCGGCCTGGCCCTGGCGCTAATTGTGGAATCAACGGAATCAATTCCTGTGCAAGTGCGTGAAGAGTTTCTTTTTCTAACAGCCGGAATCGTGACCCTGACGCTTTTGGTCAATGCAACAACGATGAAATTGGTTGCCGCAAAATTAGGCTTGACCTCGATGTCAAAAGAGAAAAAATATGTAATGGCTACAGCTACGGACTTTGTTCATGAACACACAGTTGAGTCAATTGAAGGGATGGAAAAAGACCGTTTCTTTAAAAAGGTAAATTGGGATGCCGTTCAGTCTTATCTGCCACCGAAAGCGGATGCCGAAGCACTGAGTGAGAAAATTAACTTTAAGGAGGAATCCAGAAGGAGATTATTGGAGAAAGAGAAGGCTCATTATTGGACGCAGTTTAAGGACGGCCTGATAAGTGCAATAGCTTATGAATTGCTCATCGCTGAGATTAACGAAATCATTGATTCGCAAGGTACGCGATTATTGTCGGACAGGGGAGACTTGGATGAACTGTTGAGCACCAAGAAATCCTTTGATCGATTTGGACCATTGGCAAAGTTATTCGCCAACCGATCTATCAACAAACTGGGAGCAAGCTTTGATGCCGCTAAGGGATTTTATAGTGCGCAAATCGTTGTCTTTGATATGTTGAAAGCAATGAAGGAAACTGCAAATGAGGAAGAATGGGCGACACTTGATCGGATGGAAGATGATATTGAGGAGAACAAAATTCAGGCTCTGACCTTCTTAAGAAACTTTAAGAATGAGTTTCCAAATATCTACCGTCACGTTTCGACTCGTCAAGCGATTCGTACGATACTGAATACCGAGAAAAAGAATGTCAACGACCTCTTGCATAGCGGTAAGATCACGGATGATGAAGCTCTTATTATGATCCAGGATATCGAAAAGAGAATGAAGGAACTTGGAAAAGAGCGAATGTCGAAAGAAGAGAGAGACCAGGAAACGTCAAGGATGAAGAAGCTCGAAGATTAAAGAGAATGTATCTGGACGGACATGAAACTGTGCGGATAAAATTCAGAGCAGTCACTTTGGATGATGTTGTTTCATGGACCCACTTTCTTGAAGACGAGAACTCTGTCCGTTATTTACCTATTACCCATCTCAGCGCACGTGAACGCGCAGATTTTTGGATTAACAAACAGCTCGAGCGATATAGAGAAAATCGTTTTGGTCTACATGCTCTCGTTCTAAGGGAAACAGATGAATTTATTGGCCAGGCTGGCCTGATCACTCAATTAGTTGACGGAGCGGATGAGATTGAAGTCGGCTATCACCTCCTCCCGGAATACAGAGGAAAAGGCTATGCCGGCGAAGCCGTGGTTTATTGCAAAGAATTTGCCTTCTCACAGAAATACTGCACGCACTTAATCTCAATTATTCA
>CAZCAD010000465.1:0-2645 GCA_964496525.1 uncultured Flavobacteriales bacterium
GTCAGAACCGGCTTATCTTACCGTGAACGTGGCTTGTACGCCCACTCCTGATTTTTCATCAACCACAGTTTGTATTGGAGACAGCACTAATTTCAGTGATTTATCTACCGGGACACCAACCAGTTGCTGGGAATGGTCATTCGGCGATGGAGACAGCGCATTTGTTCAGAATCCGACTCACCAATATCAAAACGAAGGTGAGTATCCGGTTGAGTTGATCGTTATTGACGATGCCGGATGTAGAGACACAGCCTTACAAGAAATTGTAATCTATCATGGTCCACAGGTGCCAACGGCTTTCACTCCAAACGGAGACAATAACAATGATTTTGTAATGATTCTTGGGGGAAACTATGAATCTATAGATTTCAAAATCTACAACAATTGGGGAGAAGTTATATTTGAGACTTTGGATCCAACCTCCTCAGGGTGGGATGGAACATACAAAGGAAAACCACAGCCAATTGGAGTTTATGTTTATGTGGCGAAGGTCACCACTTTTGACGGCGAAGAACACCTCTTAAATGGAGATGTATCTTTAATTAGATAAGAAGATGAAGAAAATAGTAGTTCTCATAGCTCTTGGGCTATTCGGGTCGTCCCAACTGTACGCACAGGATTTTCATCTGTCGCAGTATGATGCAGCGGCGCTAAATCTTAATCCCGGAATGACAGGGGTGTTCAAAGGAGATTATCGAGTTCATGGTCATTACAGAAATCAGTGGATGGCTGCTGCTACCAAGCCTTTTGTCACAGGATTAATTGCCTTCGATGCCAACAAAGGAAAATGGGGATGGGGATTTCAAATTGCCAACTTTAGAGCAGGTTTAGGCGGATATAATGTGTTTTCCGTAATGCCTTCGGCTTCTTATCGATTTGCCCTGGGTAAGAAAAAGCATCACTTTATCTCAACCGGATTTGCTGCCGGGTTTTTCCAGAAGTCGATTAAAGCTTCTAGTCTTACATTCGCAAACCAGTATGTCAAAACAAACGGGGGAGAATTTAATACAGCTTTATCAAACGGTGAAAGCTTTGGAGGCAGTGGCATCTTTAAATTTGATGCAAATGTTGGCATGATGTATTACTATGCTAAACCTACCAGTCAGGTAAACCCCTTCGGTGGATTTACTGTGTTTCACCTAACTCAGCCAACCGAGTCCTTTTTAGGTGAGGATAATAGATTACCTCTTCGATACGAAGGAATTTTAGGCGCAAGACTTGTTATTACCGATAAAATCGCATTTACACCTAAGGTATTTTATCAGCATCAAGAAGAAGCCTCTGAGATAACGTTTGCAGGCGATGCCCAGTTTTATCTTCCGTCCAATGACATATTTTTACTCGCCGGATTCACCTATAGAAATAAAGATGCGGCCATTATTATGATCGGAGCAAAATATGGTGGCTTTGTCGGTCGGTTTAGTTACGATATCAACACTTCCAGTTTAGGTAACGTATCCAATGGTAGAGGTGGTTCGGAATTCTCCCTAACATATATCTTCAACAAGCCAAATCCTAACCCGATTCCAACTTGCCCTAAACTATGATGATGAAAGCGATTAAGAGTTTAGTCCTGTTAATCCTCATCTCGGCTTCAGGGTTTGCACAGACAAACAAGGAACTGATAAAAATGGGTGATGCATCCATGCAACATGGGCAGTATTCGAATGCGGTTCATTACTATTCCTATGTTTTGCATAAAATTGAGACGGCCGGTAATGATGCCTTATATTATCCTTATGACATCACAACAACTTATGATGAACCGGATAAAAATGAAGATGGAACAATTAAACCACCTGAAAAGCCTTCGGACAAGGAAATAAAGTTGATTCATAAGTTGGCGGATGCGTATCGGCTGGCAGATGACTATAAGAACGCTGAGATTTGGTATACATCAGCAATCGAGTATCCGAACAATGAATTTCCTTATGCTCGGTATTTCTATGGTGTATCCTTGATGTACAATAGCAAGTTCGAGGAAGCAATGGTAGAATTTGAGGCCTTTCAGATTACAAATCCTGATCAGGACAATAAATACTTCAAGCTCTCAGATTCCAAAACTGCTTCATGCCAATTTGCCTTAAATCCGACAAATACAAAACAGGATATCACCTTAACTGAAATGGATTCACTGATCAATTCCGGAAGTACCAGCTTTGGACTGCAGTTTACGTCAACCGATTATTTGCTTTTCTCGAGCGCCCGAACGGAAGCAAGAGATAGTTCTGATACCGGCGATCGAAATCCACTGGAGTACTATTTACTTGATATTTATATGGTAAAAGTAAATGAGGACGGTACACGCGGTGAACCGGAGAAATTTCCGTTCGAAATTAATTCCGCAGATTATCATGAAGGAAGCGCTGTAATTTCTGCTGATGGTAATACCATGTTCCTGACCAAAATGGATCCTGCGCACAGAAACGATACCAAGATTTGGTGTAGTCGTCAGTTCAATAATACCTGGCTGGCTCCATTTGAATTGGATGAAAATGTGAATATGGACGGATTCAGGTCCATGAACCCACATATGGCTGCAGATAATACAACGATGTATTTTGCTTCAGATCGCCCGGGTGGTTTTGGTGTATTGGATATTTGGTTTATAAAGATTGTACAAAACTTAGCTTATTCTGTTTTAT
>CAZCAD010000466.1:0-2629 GCA_964496525.1 uncultured Flavobacteriales bacterium
ATTTTAAATATTGATGGAAATGCTGACTTCGATCAGGATGGTGGAGACGATATGCAGCTGAATCTTAATATTAATTCCGGAACTAGTGCTCAATGTATAATTGATGGCAATCTAAATTGGCAGCACGATGGAGGAGATGATGGTTTTATTCTAGTGGATGATGCGACAAGCACCCTAACTGTGGGCGGATTTATGACCGTAGCTCTGAATACCGGATCTGATGACGATTTTCTCTTCAATCTCGATAACGGTTTTGTGAATATCACAGGTGATCTGACATTAACCCGGGCATTGACCACCGACCAAATTGATATCGACATGGAAAGTTGTGTTTTGACATGCGGTAATCTTATCTGTGCGTCGAGTGGGCCCTTTGGTGGTGGTCGAGCTGTACGGTTCATAATAGATGGAGACTCCGAGATCAACTGTGCTTCATTTTCTCACACCATGACGGGTGGTGATGATTTTTACCTTCGCCTAAATTTCAACAATGGAACTTCAGCTGAATTTAATGTGACAGGTGATATGACCATTATTCGAACCGATGGAGATGACATCGAAATATATCTCGCTCAAGATGGTTCGGAGTTGAATGTGGGTGGCAACTTTTTATTGAACACCTCCGGAGTAAATTCCGAGGAGATGGAAATAATTCTTCGCAATAATTCGAGAATGGATATTACCGGTAACTGTACTATTACAACCGTGGATGGTGAAGATGCAGGCGGTAATAATTATTTCATATTTCTCGATGCCGGGGGAGGAGATGCGCCCTTTTTCCATGTCGGTGGTAATTTTAGCTGGACCTCAACAATTGATGTCGTGGATACCGAAATCGACATTAACGGAGGTACCTTCGACGTTGATGGAAATATGACCCTGATTCAAAATGCAGGGGCTAATGATTTTGATGTATACGCGGATGGTGTTTGTGCCATCAGAGTTGGCGGGGACTTTAGCATGATTAACAACGGAGGCGATGACATGTCATTTAGATTGGGAGGTGGTGGTGGAACAGCACTTACCTGGTCAGTAACGGGAAATGCAACTATGCTTCAAAATAATCCCGCAGGCGGAGCGAATTGGATACAGAATATTTATAACGGAGCTCAGTTTATCATTGGCGGAAACTTGAATGAGACGACGAATTTTGCGTCTTCTCCGCTACATCTTCTCGATGTTCGGAATAATTCTGAAGTGCGCGTAGGGGGTAATGTAAACTTAAGCGCACCGGCAGCGGGCGAATTAGAAATTAGATTAGTAGCAACTAGCTTTTTTAGAATCGGTGGGAACTTCGTTCGTGCATTGGCACCTAACGATTTTGGTACGCTGGATTGCAGCACTGGTACCCCAACAGTGGAATATATGGGAAGTACCGGAGCTCAGATAATCGCCCAGGACGCAGGAGGTGGTGCTGATTTCTTCTATTACTATAATCTGGAAATTGATAATTCATTCGGTACTATTCCTCAATTAACAATGGAGGGTGTGGCGACAGTGAACATAGGTGGAGATTTGACAATGAATGACGGAGTTGTCTCTTCCGACGCCGTGAATACCTTGACTGTTGCTGACGATGCAACTACTTCGAATGCATCAGACGCCAGTTATGTTGATGGTTATATGAAGAAAATAGGAGATGATCCGTTTACCTTTCCCTGCGGTGATGGAGGATTTTACGCTCCATTGGGAATTCTGGCCGCAGGAGCTGTAACAGATGAATTTGACTGTAGATACTTGTACAGCAATGCTCATGATGATGGCTATGATTCCAGTTTGCATGATGTATCTATCCTTTGGATATCAAAGGTTGAGTATTGGCAGCTGAACAGAACCGTCGGGGTGTCGACTCCAACTGTTACCCTCAGTTGGGACACTCCGCGAAGTGGTGGTGTTGGTGATTTCACATTGCTGGTGTTCACAGCCTGGGACGGAGCATTATGGAGAGATCATCTTGCGCTGGGACTAACCGGAGCTAATCCTGCAGGAACGCTTGATAACGCAGTCCCTCTAACGACCTATAATGGATTTCCATTTACATTAGCGACAACCGATGCAATTAATCCACTTCCAATTGAACTCCTGACCTTTAATGCTGAAATGAAGGTAGATCATGTTGATTTAAGGTGGATCACTAAGTCCGAGCTGAACAATGATTACTTCGATGTTGAACGGAGTCAGAATGGAGCAGATTGGTCGTATGTGACCCGAGAGGATGGAGCCGGAAACTCCAGCGTGGAGCAAAATTATTATGCAATTGATCCTGACCCGTTATTTGGAACATCGTACTATCGATTAAAGCAAGTTGATTTCAATGGGGATTATTCTTATTCAAATGTGGTAGCCGTTAGCAGAGAAATCCAAATAATCGGCTATCCAAATCCGGCAAGTGGAGAAATTTTCATTACTTCTGAGCTTATGGCAAATGACATTCAGATATACAATGCCCTTGGACAAAGGGTGAATATTACAATGGACAAAATGAATAGCCTTTGGCGAATTTCTGTTGCAGATTTACCGAACGGAATCTATTTCATTCACTTCAATACTTCCGTTGGACTCGCAGTTGAACGTCTGATTGTAAATCACTAGAAGGACGAACTACAGACTCAAAATTTTCATAACAAGC
>CAZCAD010000467.1:0-2614 GCA_964496525.1 uncultured Flavobacteriales bacterium
AAAAATCTGTGTGCGATTTCATCAATCAAAATAAGGATGAGATTCAAGCTGTCGTTGGCAAAAAATATTTGTCCTTCGGGCAGGCTCAAAGACCCGAACTTTCTGATTATGCAGATGGTGTGGACACCATGAAATTCCTAACCGAATTATAATATTGAATCGTTACAATCCTTTATATTCACTACTTTCGTAGCGAAAAACGGAACAATATAATGACCAAAATTAAATTCGGAACGGACGGCTGGAGAGCTATTATCGCAAAGGAATACACAGTTGACAATGTGGCCAGGGTAACTGTAGCTGTTGCTGAGTGGTTAAAGCAGAATTTTGAACGACCATCGGTAACAATTGGACACGATTGCCGATTCGGTGGGCCATTGTTTACGGAGACCGCCATTAAAGTATTAGTAAGTCATGGCGTCAGGGTTCATACAACAAGCAGGGGTTTTGTGTCGACCCCTATGATATCGCTCGCCACCAGAGAATTGCAGACTTCCATGGGCCTTGTAATTACAGCCAGCCACAATCCGCCCTCATATAATGGATACAAGTTAAAAGGACATTTTTGTGGCCCACTTTTGCAGGACGATGTTTCTGCAATTGAGAGCATTATTCCGGATGCAAATCCAATTGATCTCGATAATATCAGCATTAAAGAAGCGGAGAAAGATGGATTGATCAGCTATACGGACTTTGAAGAGATGTACATTCAACAAGTGAAATCTGCCTTTGATCTGGAACTTATCCAAAATTCAGGAATCGGTTTTGCTTATGATGCCATGTATGGTGCCGGACAATCGGTTGCAAAGAAATTATTACCGAACATGACTTTTCTACATTGCGACTATAATCCTTCATTTATGGGTCAGGCACCTGAACCAATTCATAAAAACTTACTGGAATTTAGCGAGCTGATTAAAAATAATGATAGCATTCAGTGTGGTTTAGCTACGGATGGTGATGCAGACCGAATTGGGCTGTACAATTCCACAGGAGAGTTTGTTGATTCACATCATATCATTTTATTGACCATTCATTACCTGGCTAAATACAAGGGTTTGAAAGGAAAAGTCGTTACCGGATTCAGCAGCACTCCCAAGATTAAGGAGATGTGTGATCATTATGGATTAGAACATGTGGAGGTACCAATCGGATTTAAGCACATTGCCGGATTGATGTCCGATCCCTCAGAAGATATATTGCTTGGTGGCGAAGAGAGTGGGGGAATAGCCCTAAAGACGCACATTCCTGAAAGAGATGGTATATGGATGGGCTTGACAATCTGGGAGTTCATGGCAAAGACAGGAAAGACATTGGAGGATTTGATTGCAGAAGTATATGAAATTGTCGGTCCATTTGCTTTTGAACGCAACGACCTTCACATTGACGAAGACCTGAAAGAGGATATCGTTCAAAAATGTAAGAATGCCGAATTCAATATGTTTGGTAAGTACCAGGTAGATCACATTGAAACCATGGACGGATTTAAGTACTTTTTTGATGAAAGCCGATGGCTCATGATTCGTCCTTCGGGAACAGAACCCGTTTTAAGAACTTATGCTGAAGCACCCACGCTTGAAGAGGTTCGCGTAATTTTGGATGCTTGTAAATTAACGATCGGAGCCTGATGAGACGAAGCTTGATTTTAGTTTTAGCCGGATCCTTTATCTTCTCTTGCTCGGACCAGGGAGACAAGGGCGGTCAAACCGATCAAGCGCCCCTCACTGATTCATCGGATTCAGAATCATTGGTTGACGAGGAAATCGAGCAGGTATTTGTAGGTGATGTCGGCGGTTATGGTATAACGATGCGTATCAGAAGCAAAGGCGATTCAGTTGTGGCAGATTATTACTATCATACGATTGGAGATAAAATCGCTTTATCAGGCTATAAAGTGGAGGATGATATGGTTCTCAAAGAACAATCTGATGTTACGGACAGCCTGAAGGAAGTTTTTGATTGCGAGTATAATCCTGACGACGGAACGTACGATGGAAATTGGATCAAACGTGAAGGAGGTGAAGAACTTTACTTTAGCATCGCTCCTATTGACGATCTTGAACAGTTAAAAAGATTTGAAGAGTTTGAAAAATGCATTTCTTACTTTCCCGATTATTTTGGTAACGGGAACGGTACGGGAAAAAGGGTGGATCTCAATGTGGCGAGGTTTCTCCTGGACACCAATGACATGAGATATTCGCATCTTAGAAAAGAATCAGCAGGCGACCAATGGCCGAGTGGTCAGAGCCTTCGCGCCTTGGGTATGGTAAGGAAATCAAATTATATTCTCTTCATTACTGAGGTTCATTGTAAAAATAAAGAGCCGGTGAAACATCATTATACCAATGGAACCGTACTGTGGACCTGTAATTATTTCGGAGAAGCAATTAGTTTCCTCGACTTAGATGGTAGATTTGAATACAATGCGGGTTCATATGGTCAGATTTGGGAATTCAACAGTATCGGAATTACAAAGGATCTTCGATTTGAACAAAATCTTATTTATAAATCATGGGGTGACGGTGAAGACAAGGAACTAGAAAAGGTTTTCTCCGGTCATATCGACCACAGCGGACAGATAGTTGCGCTCGGTCAGGATACTTAAGAATCATGG
>CAZCAD010000468.1:0-2612 GCA_964496525.1 uncultured Flavobacteriales bacterium
GAACAACTTCCCGATTAGTCAAAAAATTTCAGAAACGAATCCGGTTCATTTGATCAATGAAGATTTCGGAACGGACGTGATTCCACAACTTGTTAATACCAATTCATCTCGATTTATTTCATTCAATCATCTTGAAGATAATATCAAATTCTCCGGCTTCTATGAATTGACAGACCGGCTTGATTTTCAATCAACTTTGGCCTTAAACTATAATCGCGAGGAATCTCAGGTTGAGGCCTATGACCAAGAAGGAATTATTCAACTGTTCAATAATAGCGGTTGGAATTCTGTCGAAGAGCTGAAAACAACCAAAACAGGTGAAATTGAAATTAATCAATTGAAGGCTTCAGAATACTGGAGAATTCTACTTATTTTAGCGCTGATTTTTATAGCGATTGAGGTTCTCCTCTTAAAGCTTTGGAGGACTTGATCAGTAGACATTATATGAAGATACTTCTCAAGTCCTGCAAGCTAATCTCACTCGGTAGCGACCATAACGGGAAAGTAGTTGACATTTTAATTTCAGACGGTCAGATTTCCAAAATTTCCAAGAGTATAAAAGTGCAGGCAGATGAAACTGTTGATTTACCGAATCTTCATGTGTCCAAGGGTTGGTTTGATGCAAAGGTAGATTTTTGCGATCCCGGAAATGAAATAATGGAAGATTTGGCCTCTGGCAAAGCTGCCGCGCAAGCCGGGGGAATGACTGCTGTGGGTTTAAATTCATCTACAAATCCTCCTATTTCGAATAAGTCGCAAGTTGAGTATGTCAAAGGACATTCCGCTGGGGAAAATCTGACAATTCATCCTTATGGTACAATAAGTCATGAACTAAAGGGTGAAAATCTGGCTGAGATGTACGAAATGTCGATTGCCGGTGCTATTGGATTTACGGACGATCACCGATCTGTATCTGCCGGAATCATGTACAGGGCGCTACTGTATGTAAAAAATTTCGGTGGTAAAATTATCTCTTTTCCCTGGGACAAAGGAATTTTTGGAAAAGGCTATGTTCACGAAGGAAAAGTCAGTGTTCTTACCGGGCTGAAATCCATTCCGTCGATTGCCGAACACATTGTCGTTGAAAGAGATTTGGCATTAGTCGAATACACTGAATCCGCGGTGCACTTTAGCGGAATTTCCTGCACAGAAAGCGTTGAATTAATTCGAGCTGCGCAAAAGAGAGGATTAGCTGTAACAGCAGATTGTTATGTACAAAACCTGATCTTCACCGAAGAAGACGTGCTTAGTTTTGATTCGAATTACAAGGTATTACCTCCACTGCGGTCGGAGTCAGACAAGGAGGCGCTGATTGCGGGTCTAAAAGACGGAACTATAAATTTCGTTTGCTCAGATCATCGCCCGCAAGATATTGAACACAAAGAAGTTGAATTTGACAATGCAGGTTTTGGAATGATTGGAGTTCAAACACTTTTTCCGGCCCTCAACGGATTGCCGGACTTTGATCTCGATCAAAAAATTGGATTTATTTCGGACCGGCCACGGGCGTTTATGAATCTTGACATTGAACTGGATGAAGAAAATGATGCGGATTTAACGCTCTTTGATCCCGATGCTGATTGGACGCTGGAAAGCAAACACCTGTTCTCTAAATCTCAGAATAGCCCCTTAATTGGCAAGGCGATGAAGGGGAAAGTTTACGGAACGATAAAGAATGGATATTTAACACTGAATTAGGCTTTGACAGAAAATAAAAAAGATAGCGGTCGGTTTTTAAAAACATACTTCAGGGATAAGAAGCAGGTAGGTTCGATGGCACCCAGCTCACGATTTCTTGTAAAGAAAATGTGTGATAAGATTAATTTTAGGGAGGCAAAAGTTATCATCGAATTGGGACCCGGTACCGGGGTGTTTACAGATGAGATTCTGAAAAGAGCCGGATCGGAAACGAAAATATTCCTGTTCGAACTGAATGAAGCATTTATTGATCTGCTTAAACACAAATTTGATGATGATCGATTGATAATTTTACATCGATCCGCTGATGAGATAGACAATGTTCTTGCTGAGCATGGAATTAATGAGGTTGATGCAATCTTATCTTCTTTACCGTTGGCGGTAATACCTGAGGTGGTTTGTAAGGCAATTATCGAAAAATCGCATGAAGCATTAAAGGATGGAGGAGTTTATGTCCAATATCAATATTCGCTGAATTCTAAGAAATTGATTAAGAAGTGGTTTCCTAAATTGAAATTAGGATTTACGACGATTAACTTTCCCCCGGCATTTATCTATGTCGGAATCAAATAATTATTGAATTGTTGAGTTGGAGAATTGTTGAATTGTTGAGTTGGAGAATTATTGATTTTATGATTAATTCGATCATTCAAAATTCAACAATTGTGATGAGTTGTTTAGTTGACTTCCTCCCCACTCGATTATTACAAGGCCCTCACGATCGATGACCGTAGATTTGCGCTCATGCTTCTCAATTTTCCAATCGGGATGCTCGGTGAATTTCAGGTCAGTTGTTTCGAATAAAAGATAGACCCTTGTCATCATTTTCGGAGTGGGTTGAACATCGATGCTCGCAATCTCATCATTATAAAAATCTGCTGATTGAAATTGCATAAATGCATATCGTTTCTCAC
>CAZCAD010000469.1:0-2605 GCA_964496525.1 uncultured Flavobacteriales bacterium
TTGGAACCGGTATTAACACACCTCCCGGCTACGCTGAGCTGGTGGCGAAGAAGATCGCGGAATTCACGGGCCTGCCGTTCGTTTCTGCCGAAAACAAGTTCGAAGCCCTGGCAGCGCATGATGCCCTCGTAGAGACACACGGAGCGCTCAAGCAGTTGGCTGTTTCACTGAACAAGATCGCCAACGACATTCGAATGATGGCTTCCGGGCCTCGATCCGGAATAGGTGAAATTACAATTCCGGCCAATGAACCGGGTTCTTCAATAATGCCCGGCAAGGTTAATCCAACTCAATGTGAAGCACTGACTATGGTATGTGCGCAGGTAATTGGAAACGACACGGCCATAACCTTTGGAGGTGCACAGGGTCATTATGAGCTGAATGTTTTCAAACCAATGATGGCATACAATATTCTGCAATCGGCAGAACTTCTTGGTGATGCCTGTCTTTCTTTTGATGAAAACTGCGCCCGAGGAATTGAACCAAATCACGAACGTATTCAGGAGCTTCTGAACAATTCTCTAATGCTGGTTACAGCATTAAATACTAAGATTGGTTATTATAAAGCAGCCGAAATTGCGAATACGGCACATGCAAACGGAACGACTCTCAAAGAAGAGGCTATTCGTCTCGGCTATGTTCCGGAGGACAAGTATGAAGAGTGGGTAGATCCGAAGAAGATGATTGGATCCATGAAATAATTTCCAATGGAGAAAAGAACCGATCTTGAAGCATTGGGTGAGTTTGGCCTCATCGATAAGTTAACTGCTGATATAAAAATCACTCAGAAGACATCAATTACGGGAGTCGGTGATGATGCGGCTGTAATTGACAGTGGTGATCATTTTTCATTGATAACAACCGACATGTTAGTTGAGGGTGTTCATTTTGATTTGACTTATGCACCGCTCATGCACTTGGGATACAAAGCGGTTGTTGTCAATTTATCTGATATCTATGCAATGAATGGTGAGGCAAAACAGATCACTGTTTCCATTGCAGTATCCAATCGATTTTCTGTTGAGGCGCTTGAGGAAATTTATAAAGGCATTCATAAAGCTTGTGAACTTTATCAGGTTGATTTAGTTGGAGGCGATACAACATCCTCAATGTCAGGATTGATTATTTCGGTTACGGCTATCGGAACCGTAAAGAAGGATGAGATCGTTTATCGATCGGGAGGAAAAGAAAATGATTTGTTAGTTGTAAGTGGAAATTTGGGTGGAGCTTTTGTTGGACTTCAAGTTTTGGAACGTGAAAAAGAAGTGTATACAGAAAATCCTGATATTCAACCCGAACTGGAAGGCGTAGATTATATTCTGGAAAGACAGCTTAAACCTGAGGCGAGAAAGGACATCATCCATCACTTAAGTGAACTTGGTGTAATGCCAACATCAATGATTGATATTTCAGACGGATTAGCTTCAGAAATTTTGCATTTGTGCAAAAAAGGAGACTTAGGAGCTGAAATTTATGATGAAAAATTACCGATCGATCAAGAAACGTACAGCGTCGCACGAGACTTCAATTTGGACCCGACCACCTGTGCGTTAAACGGTGGTGAAGATTATGAATTGTTATTCTCTGTCAGCCAATCCGACTATGATAAAATTAAGGACAGCGAACACATGACTGTTATTGGCCACTATACAGATAAAAGTTCAGGTGCAAATATTATTGATCGCGCTGGAAAAAGCATTCCGCTTGAGGCGCAAGGCTGGACGCATTTTTAGAAAAACCTGTCCGAACTAATTCAAGTCCTTATTTACCGCTGATAAGTTGAATTGTTCCCTGACCTTCAAACGAATCTCCGTTTTCGGCTGTTCCTGTATAGATGAAGAAATAAACTCCATCTCTACACGCATCCCCTGATCGGTCTGTTCCGTTCCAACCATCATAAATGTCATCGATCTCAGCCATCTTAACTCCCCATCTGTTAACGATTACGCAATTGAAAGTGGAAACTCCTTTCTGAAGATATTCAAAGGTGAATACGTCATTCACTCCGTCTCCATTTGGTGTAAAGATGTTCGGTGGTGTGATATCCAATGCATCCCAAACGGTGATCAGATGACAAACGCTGTCTACGCATCCATTCTTGTTCTTGATTTTCAAACATACATTGTACTCTCCTTTTTCTGAATAGCAAGTATCAAAGATGTTGTACCATTCATCATCCTCGTACAATGTCCAGGGATCATTGGGATAGTCCAGACTTACCCAGAAAGAAGTATCGGCGATTGGATTGAGCGGGTTGGCAAAGTACAGAGAGTTCGTGTCAACAGCCTCGATACAAACAGTCGCAGTTCCTTGAAGCTGGCCATTTAGATCAAGTGATGTGATATCAAAGACAGCTTCCGGACTCACCGAATCCAGTGTAATTACCTGTGTCAAAACACAACCGTTACCGTCATAAACCGTGATTTGATAATCGCCTGGGTTTAATGCACCCCAGGTCGTGTTTATCGTTTCCTCTCCTGTTTCCTGGTTAACCCAAGTGTAGGTATAGTCAGGCGTACCACCTGTGGCGGCAGCAAATACCTGACCATTACCAACCTGATAATCATATAATCGGCAATAAGGCGGTTCATATCCGATTTCGGAG
>CAZCAD010000470.1:0-2581 GCA_964496525.1 uncultured Flavobacteriales bacterium
CTCTTTTTCCATTACCCTGCGTTATTTTCTCTAACCGTAGCTGTGGCTACGCTTATCAAAAATGCCTTGGCTAATAAAAAAATAGTAATTTTTACCTCTATACAAATCCAGTTGTTATAATGTCTATTAAATTGATAAGAAGAGTCGGAATATTATTTATTGGCTTGCTATTCGCGCAAGCAACTTATTCGCAACAATTAACTCGGATACTATTCATCTTTGATGCCTCAAATTCCATGAATGGAAAATGGGAAGGAGCGACAAAAATTGTTCGTGCCAGGGAGATACTGAACGAGGCCGTGGATGATTTGGCCGGAATTGCAAACCTGGAAATCGCACTTAGGGTTTATGGACATCAGTCTCCGGTGACACCGGATTTTCAGAATTGTGACGATACCAAACTTGAAGTCCCCTTTGGGACTAATAATCATTCCGAAATTAAATTCTTTATCAATCATGTACAACCGAAAGGTACGACACCGATCGCGCGTTCCCTCGAAGCATGCGCAGAAGATTTTCCTGACGCGAATGCCAGAAATGTGGTCATACTGATTACCGACGGACAAGAAGCATGTGATGAGTTTCCATGCGAGGTAGCACGTCGACTAAAAGCAAAAGGAATCAACGTAACGCCTTTTGTAGTTGGCTTAGGAATTGATCTCGAATATCTCTATAACTTAAATTGTATTGGCCGAATATATGAAGCTTCCAACATGGAGTCGTTCAGGAAAGTGATGAAGTCCGTTATCAATGATGCGGTTTTTGCAACTTCTGTTCAGTTTGATCTCATGGACATTGATTCAAAACCCACTGAAACGAATACCACACTGTTCCTTTATGAGGCCGGAACTAAAAATTTGAAGTATACTTTTATGCACACGATGAATTATCAAGGTAATCCTGACACCATTACAATAATGGATCACACACTGAAGTATGATTTGGTTGTGAATACACTTCCCAGAGTCGAGAAAAAGGGAATCATTATTCGGAGAGGAACGCATAATCATATACCTGCCGACTGTCCTCAGGGAATGCTACAGGTCAGAATTTTGGGACCAACCAAGCAACAAACCGTTAAGATGCGAGTGATGCAAAAAGGATCAGGTAAAACCTTGAATGTGCAGGAATTGGATGTTGATCAAAAATACATTGTAGGCGAATATGACGTAGAGGTATTAACTCTCCCGCGCATCTATAGGACGGGAGTAAAGATCAGTCAAAGTTCAAACCAATACATCGACATTCCGGGATCAGGATTGTTTAAATACAGTACTTATAAGGCTATCACAGGACAAATTTTTGTTAAGAATAATGAAGGCACTTACGATTGGGTTTCCGATATAAATCCAAGAAGGACAACCGGATTTTTTTACTTGCAGCCCGGAGAATATAAAGTTGCCTATCGAATTTTGACTGCCGTTTCAACCGACTATACGACTGTCAAAGAATTTAGGATACAGTCGGGAGAAAACACATTTATAAATTTATAACCATGATTAACCCTTCTACCAAAACCATGAAAGAATTCGCCATCCAAGACCACATAGACACCCGCTCAGGCTTCGGGGCCGGATTACTTCAGCTCGGTAAAACACATGCCAATGTTGTTGGGCTCTGTGCTGATTTGACGGGATCCTTGAAGATGGATGCCTTCAGAGATGAATATCCCGATCGCTTTTTTCAAGTCGGAGTTGCTGAAGCAAATATGATCGGAATTGCAGCCGGTTTAACAATCGGAAATAAAATTCCATTCACCGGAACATTTGCAAATTTCTCAACCGGAAGAGTCTATGACCAAATTCGACAATCAGTTGCGTATTCAAATAAAAACGTAAAGATCTGCGCTTCTCACTGTGGCTTAACATTAGGAGAAGATGGTGCAACACATCAGATACTCGAAGATATTGGCTTAATGAAAATGCTACCGAACATGACCGTGATTTCTACCTGCGATTATAATGAAACAAAGGCAGCGACAATTGCTATCGCTGACCATGTTGGGCCGGTTTACCTGCGGTTCGGCCGACCCAAGGTTCCGAACTTTACAAATCCACTTAAGAATTTTGAAATTGGAGTTGCGGACGTTTTAACGGAAGGGAGAGACGTTACGATAATCGCCACTGGGCATTTGGTTTGGAAAGCGATTGAAGCGGGACAGATTTTGGATGAAATGGGAATCTCCGTTGAAATCATAAACATACATACAATTAAACCTTTGGACGAAGAAGCAGTCTTACAATCTGTAAACAAGACGAATTGTGTTGTTACGGCCGAGGAACACATGATGAACGGAGGGCTGGGAGACTCAATTGCGCAATTGTTAGCGCTAAAGCGTCCAACACCGCTTGAAATGGTAGCAGTAAATGATACCTTTGGAGAAAGCGGAAAGGGCGAAGACTTAATGACGAAGTATAATATCAATACTCCGAACATCGTAGAGGCCGTGCAGAAAGTCATTTCGCGGAAAAACTAATGAATGCTTCAAAATTCCGATGAGAATACTGAAAATGGTACGGAAACTGTTTTTCCGGCATCGGATAAAGAACTGTTGGAGAAGTTCCGAGACAATCCAAATCTT
>CAZCAD010000471.1:0-1574 GCA_964496525.1 uncultured Flavobacteriales bacterium
AGGATTTATTTCCGCATTTGCGCTATATTACGTTCTCATGGCAATTCAGATTATTAAGATCAGTTTAGAAATTTTGTCGATTCTCATAAAAAATGGAACCATTGCTACCGCAGAATCAGTTTTTCATGCTGACCTCTATATCGAGGGTGAAAAAATTGTTGCCATCGGAAAAGACTTCGATTTTAAGGCAGATAAAGTTATTGAAGCAGCCGGAAAACTTGTTTTTCCCGGTGGAATTGATCCTCATGTGCATTTGGAGATGCCATTTATGGGAACTTTCTCCAGTGATGATTATACCACCGGAACTCGTGCCGCATTGCACGGCGGAACGACCATGGTGATCGATTTCATTCTACAAACCCAAGGAGACACGCTGCGAAATGCCTTGGAAACTTGGCAGGAAAAATCACGCGATAAAGCAATCGGAGATTACTCCTATCACATGGCCGTAACAGACTTCAATGATGAAGTTGCCAAAGAGGTTGTTGAGATGATAAAGGATGAGGGCATCAGCTCATTCAAAACTTTCATGGCTTATAAAGGTGTCTTAATGATTGACGACGGTCAAATGGTTCAACTCATGAAAGTCGTTAAAGAAAATGGCGGATTGGTTACAGTTCATGCTACCAATGGAGACATGATTGACTCTTTGATTGCCAAACATCGATCCGAAGGAAAATTATCTCCCCTCTATCATTATTTATCTCAACCTGAAGTTACCGAAGCAGAAGCGTCGGGGCGTTTTACCGATATGCTGCATTACACAGGCTGTCCTGGCTACATCGTTCATATGACATGCGAGGGTGCAATGAACGCAGTACGTCGAGCTACACTTAGAAACCAAAAAGTTTTTGTGGAAACCTGTACGCAGTATTTGATGTTAGATGCCTCCTTGTACGAACAAGATCCCGAAGGAGCTAAATGGGTGATGAGTCCCCCTCTCAGAGAAAAAAAGGATCAGGCAGTTCTTTGGGCAGGAATAAATCAAGGATTGATACAAGTTGTAGGAACAGATCATTGTCCATTTAATTGGGAACAAAAAATGCTGGGTAAAGATGATTTTTCAAAAATTCCAAACGGTCATCCCGCGATTGAACATCGAATCGAATTTATGTATTCGGAAGGTGTGGAGACCGGCAAAATTAGTCTTTCAAAATTTGTGGAAGTAACATCCACTAACGCAGCCAGGATATTCGGAATGTATCCGAGGAAAGGAACGATATCAATCGGCGCTGATGCGGATATTGTGATATTCGACCCTAAAAAGAAGCACACGATTTCGGTTGATACGCATCACATGAATTGTGATTATTCGGGATATGAAGGATGGGAAGTTATCGGAAAGACTGAAACTGTTATCTTAAGAGGAAAGGTTGGAATTGAAAATGGAGAATGTCTTCTTGAAGCCGGGCATGGACAGTTCATTAAGAGAGGAACGACCTCCTTGACAATTTGAGCTATGAAGGAAAATTGGAGTTTGGAATTTGGAACTTCTGTTTCACGCAAAGCTCGCAAAGATGCAAAGACGCGAAGAAATTGAGATTTGGAATTTGTGATTTGTGATTTGAAATTTG
>CAZCAD010000471.1:1625-2569 GCA_964496525.1 uncultured Flavobacteriales bacterium
AATAATCCGGTTACGAAATAAAGAAGACATTTAGAATAAAAGAAAAAGTTATGCCTAGAATAGTAAAATCAGGATTAATACAGTTAAGTCTCCCAATGACGGAGGGAGAAGGAACAATTCAGGAAATCTGTCAAGCGATGTATGACAAACATATTCCGTACATAGAAAATGCGGGCAAACAGGGTGTTCAGATTCTTTGCTTGCAGGAAATATTCAACACACCCTATTTCTGTCCAGGACAAGACAAGGATTGGTATCAAAGCGCCGAAGCCGTTCCAGGACCAACGACCGCCTTGCTACAGGAAATTGCCAAAAAGTATGATATGGTGATCATCGCCCCGCTGTATGAAAAAGATCAACCGGGAGTGCTATACAACACTGCAGCGGTGATTGATGCAGACGGAGAATATCTTGGAAAATACAGGAAAAACCACATTCCACACACCACCGGGTTTTGGGAAAAGTTCTTCTTCAAGCCCGGCAATTTAGGCTATCCCGTCTTTCAAACAAAATATGCAAAGGTCGGCGTTTACATTTGCTATGATCGCCACTTTCCGGATGGGGCGCGGGCATTAGGTCTCAATGGAGCTGAAATAGTTTATAATCCATCCGCAACAGTCGCAGGCTTATCACAGTATTTGTGGAAATTGGAACAGCCGGCTCATTCAGCTGCAAACGGATATTTCATGGGGTGTATTAACCGAGTTGGAGAAGAGAAACCATGGGATTTAGGTCGCTTTTACGGAACAAGCTATTTTGTGGATCCCAGGGGACAAATATTTTCAGAGGCGTCTGAATACGACGATGAATTATTAATTGCCGAATTCGATTTGGACTTGATTGATGAAGTTCGATCAACATGGCAATTCTTCCGAGACAGAAGACCTGAAACCTACGGAAAGCTAACAGAACTTTGAAAAATGGCAGAATACAAAAAACCACAG
>CAZCAD010000472.1:0-2559 GCA_964496525.1 uncultured Flavobacteriales bacterium
TTATATTTCCTGCCCCATTCGGTCTCCGAGGCGGCTCGAATCAAATTATCCAAGACTTCATCTTGCACCTCAAACGGATACTTCTTAAACAATTCAATTTGATGAATTCGTTTCTTGATAATCCATGAAAAGATTGAATTGAACGGCATCTGCTAATATCTTGAAAATAAAAAACTCACTGCCGAAATTCGACAACGAGTATAAATATTTTTTTTACTTCGTTTAGTTCTCTAGCTCAAAAAGAGCGTAAGAAAAATGGTTAGTAAAAGAAGAAAAATAACTACCGGAGCAAAGATCTCTGTTGACTCATCAAAATAATTATAATCTGAATTTTCGTCTGACATTGGTTAGGTTTTGTGTAAATATAAGAAGAAGTTTAATGCGAGAAAAATTTTTTCGCCGAGAGTCGGTTGAATCATCCATAGATACAGTTGAATCAATAAAGGCTCCCTTCGCGCTGATTAGTTGATTTACTTGAGGATAAATGGTATCTTTAATGCTCTTAAAAGACCAGAGTTCATGAAAAAATTACTTACCCTCGCTTTACTTCTAAGTTGTGCCTCCTTATTTGCACAAGAACAATATTCCAGAGTTAAAATATTTGCAACCAACGCTCAACTGGCCGAAATCGGCAATTTGGGCATTCCTGTTGATCACGGGAAGCATAAACAAAACTATTCGTTTACAACCGAATTATCAGCAACTGATATTCAGAAATTGAAGGATAATGGCTACGATTACGAAATTGTCATTGAAGACATGAAAGCGCATTTTCTGTCAATCAAAGACGAACCGCTAAATAATAAAGCCGGAAAGTCGAGTCATTGTGATGGAGGCGGTGCATCAAACAGCTTTGATCCTGTTACGCCCAATAATTTTTCGCTTGGGTCAGAAGCAGGCTTTTTTAGCTATCAGGAACTTCTCGATAATCTGGATTCGATGCGTTCCAAATACCCAGGCCTTGTTACTGCAAAAGCTCCAATTGACACCTATTTAACCTGGGAAGGACGGCCTATTTATTGGGTTCGACTGTCTGATAACCCGGATATTGATGAGGCTGAAAATGAAGTTTTATACAGTTCGATACATCACGCCAGAGAACCGATGAGTATGTCTCAGACCATTTTTTATATGTGGTGGTTATTGGAAAATTACGGCACTGATCCTGAAGTGACTTACTTAGTTGACAATACCGAAATGTACTTTGTTCCGTTAGTGAATCCTGATGGGTACATTTATAATGAAACGACCGATCCCGGCGGTGGAGGAATGCATAGAAAAAACAAAAATCCGGCCGTTGGTTCCTTTAACCCGGGTGTGGATTTGAATAGAAATTATCCTTATCACTGGGACGAATCCGGAACATCCCCCGACGAAAACAATGACACCTATGCCGGTTCAGGTCCATTTTCAGAGCCTGAAACGCAGGCCATGGAATGGTTTTGCCTGAACCATGATTTTGAATTTGCCTTCAATGCTCATTCTTACGGGGATTGGATTCTTTTTCCGATAGGCTGGGCGACTTCTGAGTTCGCTGCTGATCATGACTATTTTGTTCAGTACACCGGACACATGGTAGCGTATAATGGATATGTGAACGCAAAAGCGACAGACCTTTATCCGGCCGCCGGGGATTCCGATGATTATATGTATATTGATTATGCCGGTAAACCAAAGATTTTTGCTCATACTCCTGAAGTTGGAGACGAATTCTGGCCACCGTCGTCTGCCATTGACCCAACCTGTAAAGAAATGGTATGGTCAAATAAGACCTTAGCCCACATGCCACACATTTATGGCATTATTCAAGACACTGAACCGAATCAAATTTCGGCCATGTCAGGAGATTTCGATTATAATCTGGAGAGGATTGGGTTGCAGGATGGAGATATGACTATTACAGCGACTGCTGTCAATGGAATTCAGACCATTGGTGGACCTAATGTTCATTCATTGACGCTTGGACAAATCGAAGCCGGAACAATTTCATACACCCTTGAGGCAACGATCAGCTTTGGAGATCCCATTGTTTATGTCTTGCACACAGACAATGGCCTTTGGACGCGAAACGACACAATCAATAAAACTTATGGAGCACTGACCGCTGTTTTCACAGATGATTGTGAAAATCTTGATAATTGGACAGCGAGTGGCGACTGGGGCTTTACAAATGAGGAATTTGTTTCGCCTTCCAATTGCATTACGGATTCGCCTTATGATCCATCCTACTCCAACAATAGCAGTTCGGACATCCGATTAAATCAAATTTTTGATCTAACGGCTGCCACATACGCTCAAGTATCCTTCAATGCTATGTGGGAAATAGAAAATGATTACGACTATGTTGAATTCATGGCTTCTACGAACGGTGGGGCATCATGGACAGCACTCTGTGGATTGTATACGAATTATGGAACATCAGATCAAGATTTTGATGAGCCACTCTATGATGGTTTTCAAACAAGCTGGGTGTTGGAAGAAATTGATTTAAGTGATTATCTCGGACAAAGTGATGTTCGATTCAGGTTTAGAATGGTTACGGATATTTGGGCGAATGAA
>CAZCAD010000473.1:0-2551 GCA_964496525.1 uncultured Flavobacteriales bacterium
AAACGATTTTATAGCTGAAAATCAAGTATAAAACCCTTTACAACCATTTACCGTGCGTATGTAAACGTCTAATTAAACGAATAATATACGAATATCGGGGTTTAGAGCACTAGAAATTAAACTTCAAATTTCTCTCGTTCATAATATCAAACGACAATTTGAATTGTACGTTCTTGGGTTGATCCGGCTTCGGCAGTGCGAATTGATTGCTTGCAACGCTGAAAATGCAATAACCTCCTACTCTTACTCGGTATTTAAATACTTTAAAGATTCGTTCGACACCAAAGAATACCTCGGTATAGAAGTAGTCATTATGTTCGGGCAGATACAAGAATCCTCCGCCCATCAGCGCCCTAATTCCTGTCTTTTTCATAAACGGAATCTTATTTACAATGGCGCCATTGAAATGGTGGATGTAATGCAACTCAACAAAAAAGTCTTGTGTTTCATAAGATGAATCCAGATTTTGGAAAGAGTACATGGGCTGGGAGAACAGCCACCTGAACCAGGTTTGGTCGGATTGCCTGAAGAATTTCTTGTCGATGTAATAGACCGAATCCTGGTTAACAAATTTTCCGGTTGTAATTCGATATCGCGATTGCCCCATTGTTCCCAATTGAAAGGTTTGTTCTATGCCCAATCGAATGTAATCGTAGTCAACGGTTGAACCAAATGGACCTTTCCATCCTTTTTCCCATTCAGCAAAGAAGGTTGGCCAGCGACTTCCTAAGATTATTTTGCGCTTTGGTTCAGTCATGTATTGCTGACCGGGAGTGTATTGCATGCGCAAATTTGTTCGCATTGCCCAATAAGGATCAAATTGAAGCGGGGCATCTGTGTTTCCAATCAGGGAGTCCAGGCTATGGTTGAATACAAAGTCAGGATCAAAAGATGATCGCCGTTCTAAGTTCACCCCAAGGCTCGCAAAGAATCCATTGAAAATTTCCATGCGATTCCAGACCCCAAGGCGATTATTCATATAATAATTGTCCCGATGGATCATATTTAACCAGGCATCCCACTGATTAATTAAACTTGCGTTTCTTGAATAGTAAACAGAAACATCGCCGAATTTTTTAGGGAGATAGCGGTGGTACATTCTTGCACTGCCTCTTAAATCAGCATTATTAAATCCGATGGTGACATCTCCGTTAAAATCAACCCATTTCTCATTCTCCCATTTCTTAAAGATATCGAAGCCCGGACCTGCTCTCATTCCACCAATTCCTATCGGCTCATAAACATCCGCAAGCGATGATAAATACCACTGCGTTTTTTTATGTCGGTTTCTATGCTCAATTCCCAAAAACAATACTTTAAGAGCTGTTATTTTGTTGAACACCGCATCAACTGAATCCAAATACTCGTCAGATGTATAAATGGCCGTTAAACTGTCTTGGACAAATTTTGTTCGTTGTTCCTGCTCAGATAAAGGAACCGGTCTGATCTCACCCCAGAAGGAACTGTCTCTTTCATAGGCTTCTTCCGTTGTAATACCAACTTCGTTTCCAAAGAATTTTGCCGGGAAAGTCGGATTGATCTGATAGTTCGAATAATAAACGACAGTCTCTTTGCCATATTTGGTTTTGTACTCAAAGATCTGACTCTTGACAACCCAAAACGAATCTAACTTTTCATATTCCTGGATAATTCGAAAATCGTCGTACTTCTTCAAATTTCCCTTGTGCATTGAGACGTCAACCTTTGTCAATACCCACTCACTCTTCAATATCCAGATGTGGCCGTTCATTGTTGATGTTCCCACATTCCTGGCGTCGATTTGAATTTTGTAGATGGTGTCATTCTCCAATGGAATAATCTCCTTCAATTTGTACTTATAAGACAGAATTCCGGACGGATGCAAAGGAGAAACTATTGGAGTATAATGCAGGTTATCCATCCTGATCAAACTTCGGTAGAAGTTGAATTCTCCGTTGATGGTAGTTGTATGATAAATCTGATCAGGCTTACCTATTTTTTCATAAGCGGTTCGAATTTCTTTTTGCTTATTCGGATATTGAAAATGCTTTGTCATGTTTATCTCGACCATGTTCATTCGGTTCTCCCCGTTGATGGCATTCTGTAATTGTTTTTTCGAATCTTCAAACTTATCCTCATGCTCATTTCGCCCATTTTCCTCATCCTTTAGGTCTTTCTTTTTCTTTTTTATATCAAAAGTTTCGACTCCTTTTATATAAATATCACAAGTATAGCCGTCAAATTGCTTCACCATTTCTCGCTTATGATCAATTACCCTTCGAGTAATTTCCCAACCAATGTTTCTTCTTTTGGTCTTTATTTCTACAGTTCCCAACTCATTGTTTGATTGAACCATCCATACGTTTTGAACCGTAGGCTGAATTTTACTAACGGTAACCTGGACTACCTGCTCATCGAATCCAACGCACTGATAAATAACCTCATAGGTGTTCAAATCGACTCCGAGGTAGTATTTACCTTCTTTATCTGTGATGGCACGATAGTCAGGAAAGTTTTTTACGAAAACCTTTGCAAATGGAATGGGATTATTGTTCTCGTCCTGAACAAATCC
>CAZCAD010000474.1:0-2549 GCA_964496525.1 uncultured Flavobacteriales bacterium
CGGCTGAAGATACCAAGGAAGAAGAAGCTCCGGCTGAAGATACCAAGGAAGAAGACGCTCCGGCTGAGGAGGCCAAGGAAGAATCCGACTCTGCGCCTGAGGCGGATACATCGGAGGAGGAAGAGAAAGCAGGTTAGAATGTTTTTGAAAGAGGATTGTTTTCGACTTGGACACGTAGCTCGATTACACAGTTTCAAAGGAGAGGTTTCAATTTATCTCGACGTTGACGATCCTAAAGATTATAATGAACTGGAGTCAGTTTTCGTCGAATTTGACGGCAAGCTGATTCCATTTTTTTTGGAACGAATTCAGCTCAAACAGAAGAATTTCGCTGTTGTTAAATTTGAAGATATTGAACGAGAGGATCAGGCTAAGAAATTGATTAAGTGTAATCTATATCTACCCAAAGAAGCTCTTCCTGAACTTGGCAAAGACGAATATTATTTCTTCGAAATCGAAAATTTTTCAGTGATCGACGAGCAGCACGGAGAAATTGGTAAAGTTGTAAGAGTCCTGGATTTGTCAGGAAATCCTTTAATTCAAATTGACTTTAATGGATCTGAAATCCTGATTCCAAAACAAGACAAGTTCTTGAAATCAATCGATTGGGACAAGAAAATGATTCACGTTGTGGTTCCGGAAGGCTTGATCGAAATGTACCTCGGTGAAGAAGAATGAATGCCCCTTTTCGCTTCAAACAGTTTGAAATTATTCAGGAAATCAATCCGCATAAAGTCGGAACAGATTCAATGTTATTAGGTGCATGGTCCGATTCGCCCGCCAAACGAATTCTTGACATCGGTACCGGCACCGGAATGCTGGCATTGATGATGGCTCAACATCACCCGGACGCTCAAATAACAGCCATCGAGGCAAACAAAGAATGCTGCGACGAAGCCAAGCGCAATTTTTCGAACTCGATTTTCAACGACCGTATTTTGGCAATTCATACAAAGCTTCAATCCTTTAACACTATCGACAAATTTGACTTTATTATTTCCAACCCGCCCTATTTTGACGGATCATATAAGAGCGAAAGTACTGAAAGGAACAGAGTGAGACATGACGATGACCTTTTACCGAATGAGTTGTTTGAACATGCTTCCGGCCTTTTAAGCGATAAGGGGCTGATGAATATTATCATTCCGTTTGACCGTGAAAAGAAGTATTTGAAAGCTGCAGCCGGCGAACATTTATATCCTCAGAAAATTCTGCGAACACTCATTCCATCTGGTGGATTTAAACGAAGCCTGATTGCTTTCGCAAGACCCGATATCATTCCAAATGAGGAAGATATATTAATAAAGGATTCTGAAAATCGATATAGTACGCAGTACATTCAAATGACGAGAGAGTTTCACGCTGTTGATTTATTGATCTGATAGCTAAGATTAATTTCTTCTGCTTGAAAGTGTAACTTTAAGGACGGTATTCGTTCTAATTACTCCAAAAATTTATAAACATGAAATTTCTGTTTGGTCTTTTTTCACTCTGTGTGATTCAATCTTCAGTATCTGCGCAGACACATCAAGAAATCAAAACAATTGAAGATCTGGTTATTGAAATCGATGAGAATCTCGATGACTTGGCGAAAAAGATTGAAAGTTCAGATAGCATCTCATTTCGTCATTCATTTATGGATGGTAAAGAGTTAGTATTGATATCTGTTGGTTATTTAGATGGGGTGTCCAATCTAGATAAAAAGGTGAATTGGTATTTTTATAGGGGAGATTTCATTTTTAGCGAAACAACTTGGACCGACAATTCAAATACTGAAATTGAATATTCGAATAAATGTTATTTCTGGAAAAGAAATCTTGTTTCATTTATCGAGAGGGGGGAACGGACTAGTCGACTTAATTCTGCTGAATTATCCGAGTTAGAAAAGAAAACTCTAGAATATACCGACAAGATAAAATCCAGTTACCAAAAGTAGCTTCATTTTATTTGTTTGAATTAAAAAAAGCCCGTCTATCCGCCTGAGGCGGACGAGCAGGCTTTAGCTTTTCTGAAGAAGGCTGCGATTAGCGCACTACAACCTTAATTACTTTTGAAAAGCCACTTTCAATCGCCTTCGCTCTAAGTAAATACGTACCCGCATCTACCTCCTCAAGAGGAATTCGAATCGAATGAGTCGTTGTAGTAATTAGTCGTCTCTGAATTAACTGACCACTTATAGAGGTCAGACTAAGCTCTATCTGAGTTTCTATTTCTGTGCCAAAATTGACGTATAAATCATCTTTTGTCGGATTTGGATATACATTGAATAAGTCTATCGCGAGTTCTTCCACATTCACCGAGGTAATACTAACACAGGCAGAAGTATCAACGCAACCGTTGTCGATGATTACCGCATAATTGCCATTCGCTGTTGGAGTGAAATCTTGATTTGTCTCACCGGGAATAATAGCATTTCCTGCATCGCAATCAATCCATTGATAAGATGCTCCTGCCTCATTTGCCGTGATCGTAATACCCACCAAAGAAGTTGTGACATCCACCGTTTGCACTGTCAAATCAAGAGTGACCACACTATCGCATCCGGAAGT
>CAZCAD010000475.1:0-2532 GCA_964496525.1 uncultured Flavobacteriales bacterium
TGCTCTTCCGATCTAGTGAGGCCCCAAAAAATTGAAATTTTTTGGTTAGCTGAACTCTTCCGAACGATCCGCCTCAGGCGGATAGATTCGAGAACCATTTCATTTTGTCCCGATAGATATTGGGGTCTTTCAGGGTACGCGAGACCACTCTTACGGTCCATCACCCTTATAAGCGGATAAAACTTAGTGATTTATTAATTAGAGTTTATCCATTTGTTAATTTAAATAATAGTTGTGAGTTTAGAGCTTGTCGTTAATTCAAAACCAGATGGTACTATTTGGATTGCTCTAATGCGTGAGGGGAAACTAGTTGAACTTCACGAGGAAAAAGACAATACTGATTTTGCTGTCGGAGATATTTATCTGGGAAGAGTACGTAAAGTAGTTCCCAGCTTAAATGCGTCCTTCGTAAACGTTGGTTACGAAAAGGATGCGTTTTTACACTATCTGGATCTTGGGCCACAATTTCGCTCTTTAGATAAATTTGCGCAGCACACTCTAAAAGGCAAGCAAAATGTCGCAGATTTGCTTTATTTCAAATCTGAACCGGACATTAAAAAGGAAGGCAAGATTACTGAGGTTCTGGCTTCATCCAGAGATGTTCTTGTGCAAGTGGCCAAGGAACCTATTTCGGCAAAAGGACCGCGTTTAAGTTCGGAAATTACCCTGGCAGGGAGATTCATCGTCTTAGTTCCTTTTTCATCTAAAATCTCTATTTCGCAGAAGATCAAGGATTACAAAGAGCGGGATCGTCTGAAAGACATTATTAAGACCATTCTCCCTAAGAATTTTGGCGTAATCATTCGTACAGTAGCTCAAGACAAGAAAATCTCAGAGATTGATTCTGATTTGAAGGATTTGTTGGAGCGATGGAGAAGGATGCACAAAAATTTGAAGAACTCTAAACCTCCTAAACGTGTTTTGGGCGAATTGAATCGGGCCTCTTCCCTGCTAAGAGATACATTGACTGATAAGTTCACTAAGATACATGTCAATGATTCACAGCTCTTGAATGAAATGAGGGATTATGTGCATTCCATTGCACCGAATAAGGTCGAAATCCTAAAAGAGTTTAAGGGCAAGGCTGAGATATTTGAAGCATTTGGAGTTAATAAGCAGATTAAAATGCTGTTTGGAAAGAAAGTTCCGATGGCCAGTGGAGGTTATCTGATTATCGAGCATACCGAAGCCATGCATGTAGTGGATGTAAATAGTGGTAACAGATCTAAGAGAAACGATACGCAGGAAGATAATGCTTTGGCTGTCAACTTAGAGGCCGCCGAAGAATTGGCTCGCGTATTGCGACTGAGAGATATGGGTGGAATCATTTGTGTGGACTTTATCGATATGCACAAACGAGAGAACAACAGAAAGCTGCATGAAGCGCTCAAGGAGCATTTTAAGATGGATAGGGCGAAGCACAGTATTATGCCCCCGTCAAAATTTGGAGTTGTTGAGATCACCCGCCAACGCGTTCGTCCCGTAACCAATATCGAAACTTCAGAAGTTTGTCCAAGCTGTAAAGGCAGTGGCAAGATACAGGCATCAATTATGTTTGCTGAGGAGATTGAGTCTGGTTTGTTTAATTTAATGAAACATCACCAGGACAAGCGGGTCACCTTAGTTGTTCATCCCTATTTGGAAGCTTATTTTACAAAGGGCGGAATGTCATCGCGCCGACGAAAATGGAAGAAAAAGTATAAGAAGACTGTAAAGGTTGTCGGTGATAATTTAATGGCATTCCTCGAGTATAAATTCGTGGATAAAAACGGGAAGAAAATCAAAGTTTAAGGTCTGTTAGCCTGATTATCGAGAAGATGAATTTATCCTGTTATTTCTCATCTGTCAAGGCATTTTTGATGATTTTGACTGATTCAAATGAAGGGGAAATAACACAGACAGATGACAAAGAATTCAAAAAGTCGCTTTGAGAGAGCTGGGCTAGCAGACCAGCAAGCCAAGCCTAAATATTCTTTGTTGAAGGCGAGGCAAAAATTGGAGGCGTTTTGTGCTTATCAGGAAAGATGTGATCAGGAGATCAGACTCAAATGCCGAAGCTGGTCTATGAATACTAAGCAGACCGAAATTCTTATTTCGGAGCTCGAATCGAAGAATTTCATAAATGAAGAACGATTTGCCAGAGCCTTTGCAAGCGGTAAGTTCCGCATTAAAAAATGGGGAAGAAATAAAATTAGAATGCACCTTAAAAAGAAGGCAATTTCAGAATACTTCATTAAAGCCGGAATGGGAGAAATTGATGAAGAGGAGTACCTGAAAACCATTTTGGATTTAATTGCGAAGAAGGACAAATTGCTAAAGGAAAAGGACAAATGGAAGCGTCGGCAAAAGATTCAGCGCTACCTGTCTTCGAAGGGCTATGAAATGAATTTAGTCAGAGAAGCGATGGATTAGTACTCTAATAATTCATTCGCACTTGCCTGCCTGTATCTGGCATACTGGTCACTACTTTCAGGGGCAATTTTAACGATGAATTCAAAAAACTCACGAATTGCAAGATTATTCCTGCAGGCC
>CAZCAD010000476.1:0-2513 GCA_964496525.1 uncultured Flavobacteriales bacterium
GGAGGAACAACATTCTTCGCATCCGGAACATTTACAGGATTGATAGCCGGAGCATATACAATCACAACTGAGGATGCGAATGGATGTCAAACGACTGTGGCCGGAACAATAACCGAACCGACAGTACTTGTTTTAACTGAATTAAGCACAACAGACGCTAATTGTAATGCTTCTTTAGATGGTGCCCTTGAAGTAGTTGGATCAGGAGGAACAGCCGGATATCAATACTCAATTGACGGTGGATCAACCTGGCAGCCAACAGGAGTCTTCGCGGGACTTGGCGCGGGAGTTTATACCTTGACGGTTGAAGACGCCAACCTATGTCAAACAACATTAATCGTAACCGTAATTGAACCGGCAGTTGTAACTGCAGGATCAGCTGGAACCATAGACGCAACTTGTTCAGGAATCAGCGACGGAGAACTGACCGCAGTTGCAGGAGGAGGAGTAGGAGGATATACTTACTCGGTAGACGGAACAACATTCTTTGGATCGCCAAACTTTACAGGATTAGCTTCCGGAACTTACACGGTGACGGTGGAAGATGCCAATGGATGCCAGGCTACAGTAACCATTACTATAAATGAGCCAATCTCTCTGACAGTTGGTGAAACCATTGTAGACGAAACCTGTATCGGTGATTGTATTGGTTCAATCGATATGGTTCCTGCTGGAGGAACTGCCCCGTATACATTCAGTATTGACGGAGGAGGGACCACATCAGGAATTAGTTCGTACACCGGATTATGTGATGGAAATTATGATTTAATCGTAACTGATGCTAACGGATGTACCTACACAAATACGGTGACTGTTGTCCCCGGTATTGCCTATGCAGACGCAACAATCGATCTTATCGGACCCTTCTGTGAAGATGCAAATCCGGTAGTATTGACAGCTGCTACTGCCGGAGGTACTTTTACAGGAACAGGAGTAGTCGGCGGATCATTTGATCCATCTGCTGCAGGCCCCGGAACATATACTATTACCAATACAATTGGAGGTGTCTGTGGAGATGTTCAGACTTTGGATATCACGGTTAATGCTCTTCCAACGGTTGGAATTTCTGATAATGGAAACATAGGATGCGTTCCACTTCAGGTAACATTTACGAACACCGGTAGCGCCGGAACAACATGTACATGGACGTTTGGAGACGGCTCAACTTCATCTTCATGTGGCACGGCATCGCACAGTTATGGAATGCCTGGAAGCTATGATGTTAGCCTGACAATTACAGATGCGAACGGATGTACAAATTCACTGACGGTTATTGATCTAATCAACGTTTATGATCTGCCAATAGCGGAGTTTACTTTCTCCCCGCATCCTGCGCCAATTTCTGATCCTGTTGTTGATTTTGTAAACGAATCTACCGGAGGGACCTCTTATAACTGGACTTTTGACAAAAATGGAACTTCAACAGATGTGAATCCAACTGTTACATTCAACTCAATTGGTAACTTCGAAGTGACTCTTCTGGTAACCGGACCAGGTGGATGTACGGATGAGATTACGCATATCGTAACTATCGAAGATGAAATAGTCTTCTTCGTTCCAAATGTATTTACTCCGGATGGCGACGCCTATAACGACCAGTTTAAACCAATCATCACTTCAGGTGTTGATGTGTACGACTATCATTTAACCATCTTCAACCGATGGGGCGAGATCATATTTGAGTCCTTCAATAAAGACTACGGATGGAATGGACATTATGGTGATCAGGGTCTTGTAAAGAGTGATGTTTATGTTTGGCAAATTGAATTCGGCGAGACGATGTCCGATAAAAAACACAAGCATCGAGGCCATGTTACAATTTTAAAATAACTGAAACTCGACTCCGGCAATCCTTCTCAGGCGGAGAAGCCGGAATCCTAAGTTGAAGTCATCCCGAGCTTCACTCATTGTTGTCCGGTAAAATAATAGTCGCTGTTTGGCATCGACTATTCTGGCTGCGTTTCGGATAGCATAGATATATTAAGGGTTCGGTTTTGAGATGATGAACTCCGGCATTAAAACGTGACAAGATTAGACGAAGCGAAAGACTTGGTAAGACAGGGAAGCTCCGCAGCTTGCGAAGGAGATCGCCCGGTCGCACCTGTCTTTTGCGAGCATAATCGCCAGAACGTTTTTTGGCCTTGATTTTTTTGCTTCTTTTTTTATCAAGAAAAAAAGAAGAAGAGGAAGACGAGATTAAAAAAAAGCTCCTGTTTCGATTTTAACGGGACACAGTGAGCTTGACTCGGGATCTCTAAAAGGATGATGAGTCAAAAAGGACGATGAGTCGCCTCCGAGTTCAAGATAAGTTTGACAGAGTTGTTACAATTTTAAAATAGTCAACGATATTTGAGAATAAAAAAAAAGGATTTAGGTCAACTGAATCCTTTTTTTTACTTTTACTTATCCTATTTACCCTTTTACTCCATTGATATGAAGCGAATTGCACTTATTTTTCTCGGTCTGATGTCAACTTTGACATTTGGACAAACCAACATTGAAAGTACAAACAT
>CAZCAD010000477.1:0-2486 GCA_964496525.1 uncultured Flavobacteriales bacterium
GAACAGTTCCCTGTCCACTGAACGGTTCTCCATTTTCAGCCTCACCTATATAGGTATAGAAATAGACACCATCTCTGGATTCAGCACCGCTTTTGGCCAAACCGTCCCAACCCTTGTAAATGTCATCGATTATCGCCATTGTATATCCCCAGCGATTAACGATAATACAATTAAAGGATTTAACTCCCTTCTGTAGGAATTCGAAAGTGAAGACATCGTTTACCCCATCTCCATTTGGTGTGAAGATATTTGGAGGAGTCAATTCAAGCGGATCAAAAACCGTAATTAAATGACAAACGCTATCCTTGCACCCATTCTTATTTTGAATTTTTAAACAAACTTCATACAGACCGCCATCTGCATAACAAGTATCAAATGAAGCAAAGAAGTCGTCGTCTTGAAATAGTTGCCAGTTATCATCCGGGTAATCGAAGCTCAACCAGAAAGAAGTATCAGCGATTGGATTAAGGGGGTTTGCAAAATACGCTGAAACGTTGGTTACTGTGATGCAAACTTCAGCAGTGCCTTCAAGATTACCGCTTAGCTGAAGTGACGATAAATCAAGAATTGCAGTCGGGTTGACAGAGTCGAGAGTGACAATCTGAGTCAACATACAGCCATTTTCATCCGCTACAGTTATTTCATAATTAGCCGGTATAAGGGCACCCCAGGTTGTATTTATCGAAGTATTCGGTGGCGAAGTTCCTAGCTCAGTCCATAGGTAAGTATAGTCCGGCGTTCCACCTGTTGCCGCTGCAAAGACTTGACCGGTTCCAACTTGATGGTCATATAATCTACAATAGGCCGAATTATATACAATTTGAGAGAACACTAAAGGGGATGGCTGAGTTACCATAAATTCTATCGATTGTGCACACCCATATTCGTCCGTGATAGCAAGGGTGTATTGTCCGGCAGTCAATAAAGTGTCAGAATCAAAACCAATACCCCCCGGAGGTCCTGTTGACCAATCATAAGAGATCAAGTCATAGTTTCCTTGCCAACCGATAATGGTATCAAGTACGACGAATCCTGTTGCGTCTCCTTCGCAAAGTACGTGTGTTATATCTAAATCAATATCCATAGAATCGGGCTCAGTTAAAGTAATCGTCGTGGTTCCCGCGCATCCATTTAAGTCCGTAACCGAAACTGTATAAATTCCAGCGCCGAGATTGTTAAATGTGCCACCCGGTACTCCATTAGGTGGATCCCAAATGTAGTCGTAAGGTGGATCGCCGCTCAATGTTCCTACTGTTATAGAACCATCGGTAAAACCATAGCAAGTAGGAATATTAAGGGTCATCAGGTTCAGCGTCAAATCTGGTCCGGCACCAATTGTCATTGTATCGGTGTATACGCATCCAAAGGCATCTGTTACCGTAAGAAAATATGTGCCTTCGCATAAGCCGGTGAATTCTCCGGTCGTATTTGATTCGGTTCCAATGGAATAATTATAAGGCGGACTTCCTGAGGTAGGTATTAGCGTAATAGTTCCGTCACAGACTCCGGGACAAACCACATTTGTAATAGTCTCGATGACAGAAATTGTAATTCCGCTACTTGAAACCATTGAAGAATCAATAATTGTAATGGTATCTCCCGAAGAATTTATCCAGGTTCCCGTAGCAACATACCAACCATTACAAAGGCTATTTATAGTAAAAGAGGTTGAGCCACCGGGACTCCAGACCAGATTGTCAAATATATAACCGGCGCAACCGGTAGTGTCGGCAGTCGCAGTTCCATTACACGTGGTGCAAGTTGTCGGTGAGGCACCCATGATTAAATCTGCAAAAGCCGCAGATAGATCAAACTCGCTCAAAAATGTCTCACCACATACATACATCTTAGATTTATTGATTCGAATATCGATCACTGTACTATCGGTAGGGTAACCACCCATAAAAAGTAAACCACCATCTGAATAAACCAGCACGCTGTCGTCAGTTCCAATATAGACGTTTCCACATAAGTCACATGCGATTCCCGACGTTCCCATTGTATCCGAGGTTGCCAGAATTACGCTATCGACTATTGTTTGAGTTACCTTATCGTATTGCTTTAAATTTATTCCATCGAAAGTAAATATGTACGCTCCATTCACAGCGATTCCCTGATAGACATTTGGTTCTTGTGACTCCGGAAAACCATAAGATGAATAGTTTCCATTACTAAGTTCTGAAAAAGGCCCGTAAGTAGTGAAATTTGATCCTGACGTCAAAAATGGCAATTCGCAAACAACCACATCGTTTCCATAACCAGAATAAATATCGATGTCGCTAACACCTGCGGCGGACATGGCATAAATAATGCTATCGTTTGGATCAATCTCCATCCAGATCATGTCCTCCTTAGTTGAGCCGGCCGGAGGAAGAACCTCAACTAGAACTTCGGTGGTAAAGTCCGGGCTCAAAGTCGACATCCAAAATCCTCCATAAGCAAGACCGCCCTTTCCCAAGATCACCTGATCATTGAGCTCGTCATAT
>CAZCAD010000478.1:0-2480 GCA_964496525.1 uncultured Flavobacteriales bacterium
AAATGGAATAGATATACACTCCCTTTTCTAATCGAAAATCTTGCCATTCTTTTACATAATGCCCCGGATTCTGTGGTCCAAGGTTAAATTGAGCAGCGATCTTTCCGCTTAAATCAGAAATGACGATTTGAACATCTGCCGGTTTATCAAGTGTGTAGCCGAGAAATAAATAATCATTGAATGGATTGGGCCAGGCTCTGGATTTTGGATCTTCAAACTCTTGTTGTTCAATACCCACCACTTCCGTGCAAGTTCCAGGAATGTTCCCGTCTAACCAAATGGCCCTTGCTTGGATATAGGACTTCATATAATTGATTTCTGAATCATAGGTCGGACCCACGAAGGAATTCCAGTTGACATAAACCCCAATGATTGGCCAGCGAACAAAGTTTCGAATTCTGGCTTCTTCAATATAGGTTGCAGTCTGATCGATAAAAGCATCGATGGAATCTGTATGCAATGGTCCGGCTCTCAGTATTTCCCAGCGACAACGCAACCCATCCGCATAATCCGGATCAGAGAGTAGTTTCTCCCAGAAAAAAGGAATTTCTACGGTGAAATCACAGATAGCATCAAATTCGTACTGCCAACCTGTCGTGAGATCGGCATCGCAATAGTTCGCATTTCCATAAGAAAGGTTAAAATCCCAAGCCGGTCCGGCTTTCAGGTATCCTCCCCAAACGCTCTCCTTATCCTTATAGAAAAACGAGCTAGAGCGATAACCATCAACTGTTCTTCCGAGCTCGTTTAAAATCATGTGATCATAAAAACTGACTTTGTTAATGAGTTTATGATATCCCAATTCAGGATCGGCAAAATCAGGGCCGAAAATGGTCGTTTCAAAATCTCCGATATACGACTGAATGTAGGATTTCTGAATAAGGTGCATCTTATTCGGCTTCGGATCGTGGAATTGCCAAATTACTTCTGGATCATACAGGGACGGCCAAGACTCAAAAGCTGATCCCGTTGGTTTATCCACCTTAACAATATATCCCCCGGTAAGCGAGTCACCTGTGGTTGTTGTGCTGTCTATGTGGGAAATATCAACTCGATGAACATGTACCTTAATTTTTTCCATCAACATGTACAATCCCCGATAATTTCCGTCAATCACCAGCTCGCAGTATCGATACGCACTGGCGTAATTACCCATTTTTCTGGCAAGATCGAAGGTTAGGGCATTTCGTATACAAGTCTTGTCCGGATAGGGGGCGTAAAGAATCCAATCATCCTCGGGTGGCATTCCCAATAAGGAAACATTTTTATTTTCTTCAAGATAATTTTGCGTTGTAAGGCCGTAATTCTTTTTTGGGTATTGTTGAGACGTAGAGCCTCGAATTTCAATACTGATGAAATCATTATATCCATTGTAAGGATCCGTTATATAATTGATCATTCCGGGGCCATTATCAATGATGCCCATTTCACAATGAATTCTGGGATCATCCTGAATGGTTTCAGTAGCCTCGGTTGTAATTACAATGATAGGAATGTTAGATTCCGTCAGCGATTGCGCCCATATAGAATGAGTGATTGCAATGAATGCTATGGTACAGACTAAGCGCAGAGAATTTCAATTTTCTGTCTACAAGTTACGAAATTCCTCGCAGATGCTTTGTCATAGACTATTGACCTTGGCAAACTCGTACCAAAGATCGAACATTGTATGCTCTTTATAGATGCTCGAGTTGTACGCCAAGAAGCTTATCCTACAAAAAAACACGATCCACAGGAGATTCCTAAATTTTGAGCTATTCCGACGCATTTGCCTTCGTTCGGACCTTTAGAAGGTGGACGAAAACTACTCCCACGAAATGGCGTGAAACGGCTTAGCGATTGCAAACCAAATTATAAGCGTATCGCGCCCGCTCTTTTCCACGATCATAGATATCAGCACCAAATCGTTCTTTGATCACCCTGTTCATTTCTGCGAAGTAGCAGTAGTCTTTTTTTGTGATTCTGTGCTTATCAGGCAGAATATGGATTCCAAAATTTCTTTTCATATAAGCGATATGGAATCGATCGAAATCCTGATCTGCGGCTGGATCGTTTAAGCCACTTTTGTACAGAATGTACTTTCCTTCTTCGGCATTTTTTGTGGCTTCTAACTTACCACAATCACATTCATTTTGACCTTCTCTCTCTAGAAAGGTATTTTGTCCGTAGGAGGACAGGGACATCACTACAATGCCCAAAGCAATTAACTTTGACATAGCTTCTGGTTTTTCGTGAAACTCAAATTTCAAAATGGTGCGAAGCACCGAATTGAGATTTGTATTTGAACAATCCTGATCGCTTAGCGCATCAGGATTCGCCTCATTAATCCGCATCTTGCGAGATATCAAAAGCTTTTAACTAATTATCCGGTAGCCGCACGACCGGCTTTTGGATAGAAGCTTCACTTAGGTTAAATAAAATGTAGAGATGTTTCCTACTAGAATAATCCGGGAACGCTGAATTCGTTACAACTTAATTTT
>CAZCAD010000479.1:0-2467 GCA_964496525.1 uncultured Flavobacteriales bacterium
ATGTGCCTGTAACTCCCCGTAGTTTGGTAATAGGGAAGTAAAAGGGTAATCCGTTGATTTGATTCCAAGTCGGTCCATCAGTTGAGCGATAAACCGCCCCTCCGGTCATTCCATGAGCTGTACCAAAAAAAGCGATTCCTCCGCCAAGGTCAGTTACTCCTACCGTCGGTATTGTATTATCTCCAATTGTTATCGGAGGAGAGAAGGAGATGACCTGAGTCCAGGACGTTAAACCATCATCAGAATAATAAATTTCTGCGGGACCATCTCCAATTTCGGTTTGAGTTGTCGCGTACAACTTGTTTTTGAATTCAAAGAATTCGACAATCCCCTTATTGAGAATATTTCCAAAGCCATCGCCAATCACTTGGGTCCAGGTGTCGGCTTGAGAAAAAAGATTAAAATTAAATAGAGTGCAAAGGCTAATGAGGTTGAGTATTGTTAACTTCATAATGCCATATATTTTTAGTGAGTGTCTTTAAGACTTATTTGATTCAGAAAGGTTTAATTTGACCAGATTAATGTGCGATTCCACGGATATAAATACTACTTGTAAATATCGGAATAAATAGAATTGCAGCTTTGACCGATGCGTTTAATAAGGCTATATTTCCGGTAATCTCCCAATAATCCCAATCTTCTGTGGTATAGGTTCTGATCTTAGCCGAAACACCACCTGTTACTTCCCAATAATCCCAATCTTCCGATGTATACGTTTTGACCTTAATGTCGGTACCGCTTCCTGTTATTTCCCAATAATCCCAATCTTCGGAAGTGTAGGTTTTAATCTTGAGTTTCCCGCCATCAACTTCCCAATAATCCCAATCTTCTGACGTATAGGTCCGTATTTTACCGGATTGACCATCCAAAGTGTATTCCCAATAGTCCCAGTCCTCTGTCGTATAGGTTCTGAATTTTCCGTTATCCACTTCCCAATAGTCCCAATCTTCAGTAGTATAAGTTCTAAGCCTGGTAACTTTTGAGTTTGCCTTATTTGTGGCGGCAACTTCCTCTGATCGCCGTATCATCTCATCAAGCGAAGCCTGATCGATATTGAGAAAAAAGCTTCCTTTTGAAATCAAATCGCTGACCTTATTATCGTTACTGTTTACCAGATAAACTGACAGTGTTATTTCATTTTTTCCTGCTGAAATTTTCGGAACATTTTGACTTAAGAACGTTCGAAGCGGCCAACCGTAACTGTCACTGGGGTCAGGAACAACGCACATTTGCCAGGTGGTTCGTTCATCCGTGCCTTTCATCGTTCTTTTTTGAAGCAATGTGCCGTTACAAGCCAGCCTCATTTCGTATTTGACTGTCGCATAGTCCCAATTCTTCTCGGCATATAACTCCGCCATACTCTTTTCGAGATAAATGCGGGCGTAAATAGGTTCAACCCAGGTAAATTCGGACTTCCACAAAGATTGGTCTGGTTCAGTCCAGCTGATTTCTGCACTTGCAAAAACGATTTCTTTGACGTGTTCGCGATGTAAGTCAGTTTTCAATCCTTGCGTTGGTTGGCTAAATGCCAAATTAAATATCAAAAGCACCGAAAGGCTACATAGGATATTCTTTGATAATAATGGGGTGATAAAGTTCATAAGGTTACATTTATTAGGGTTCTTGTTTTTAATTGTCGATGCCTAAACATCTGACAGGGTTGCATTTATGGATTTTTCTCCATCAAATTTCTTCCATCGCAAAACTATGCCAGTACAGATCGGAACGATAATTGAATTGCGCCGATACAATCATTCCCTTGCGAAATCCGCAAAAACATTTCTTTAAAAAGAGATAAAAAAAGCTCCTACGAATCCAGGCTTATTATTCTCTTGAGTCAATTATTAATTCGGATAAAACTCCACTAAGGCTTTACCATCCGCTTTTGATCTTGGTGAGAAAGAGGCCCATCCCGCTCCTTTGCGGTAGGTCAAGGTTTTCTTACCTAAAAAGCCTTTGATCTTGCTTGATTTCGCTTGCTTCAAATCGTAGATGTAATTGTCATTGTTTTCCAGCAATTCTTTCAATTTGCCTTCAAGCTCCTGGGCGGTTGCAGTATCGACAATCAACTTTTTCAATCCATCCGGAATGTTCATCCCTTCAAAGAAAGCGTGATTTTTGATTGTGTTAAAAAGAACAAAGATTCCAACTGATTTCGTTGGTACAACAAAGAAATAATCTTTGGTGCAGACAATGCAGCTATAGATTTGCTTTAAGGGCATTTTTGAATGCATTGCCATTGCATCTTCAATCAATAAACAGTCGTTTGTATTTTCCATAGGTAGAATTTTAGGAAACGTAATTTACTAAAATTCCTACAAATTTGTACCCCAGAATCCATAGAGAAAATGCTGCTTACTGCATTTATTTTTTCACTCTGACTCTCCGTGTCTTCCCTGTGATTCCCTGCCTGACCGGTAGGCAGGTCCGCGATGCAGAAAAATTAAGCGTAGATAATCCGGCCTGC
>CAZCAD010000480.1:0-822 GCA_964496525.1 uncultured Flavobacteriales bacterium
AACTTTTAGCATTCAACATTCAACATTCTATTGCCCAGTCTTATTTCAGGAAGCACAATATTTCCGGAACATTAATTACCAAGAAAAAATTAAAAAAGCAATTACTGGCAAATCTTAAATCTTCAGACGAATGGTATATGGGAGATGAGGTCGACAAGCTTAGTCTTGAGGAGGCTGGGGTCATAACAGAATCCATCGTTGGTCCTTCGGAGCGAAAGGAAATCATTACGGTTGAAGAAGCTGAGAAAATCAGAGTCGGGATAGAAGCATTTTTTAAGGTAGAATTGGTGAAGATAAGAACGCTGGACGACTTGAGAGGTAAGAATTTGAGAGATGAGTGGGGCGAGTCCGTTAGAACGATCTTTTTGAAATACGTTAGCCTTGAAAAAACGGATGCTGCACTAAGTGCTTATAAAGAGGCGGAAAAATCCAAAACTCAAGCAAAAAATTGTTGCGATAAAGGAAAGAAAAAGAAGTCTTGTTGTTCTAAGTAGCCACTTTGCAAACAGAACATAATTTTTTCTACGAATCTTCTAATCTGCGATTATGAATCGGATTGCTTTTGAGTTATCGTCCTCAGTTTCGATATAAATAAAATAGGTGCCCGGGGACAGATTGGATATATCTATGGATTTAACTTCGTCGGGAAAGTCAAAACAAAGCGAAGTCTGCTTGACGATTCTTCCTCTAAGATCTCTAAAGGTAAATGTTGGATAAGCCCCGCATACCCGATTCCAGCGAACTGATAAAACATCAGTGGCCGGAACCGGATATATTTCGAACAGATTTGGCTGTAATACATTCAGACTGACATAGCAAACG
>CAZCAD010000480.1:843-2460 GCA_964496525.1 uncultured Flavobacteriales bacterium
GTTATCGTTTAGCAGTCCGAAATAAGTAAGTTCTGAGGCGGCGGAGTCAAGTCCATCCCATTCGTCAATAAGGCGATTCGTGATAACAGGCATTGAACTTTTGGAGTCACAAACTTCAATGTCAAGAAAGCGTGAAACAATTACTGACAATTTGGATGATGAGTTGTAAGAGTAGGAGTAACCACAAATCGTAAATCCGCCATTGCTGTTTATTCCGGCGTAGGCTTTTTCATGTTCTCCTCCATCGATTGTTCGAGCTTCAAGAAAATTCCCGTCAGTATCAAGTCTGGTGATTAGAATCGAATTTGTAGTTCCATGGGAGAATCCGATTAATGAGATTTCGTCCGCCGAATTTATCACCAAATCCAGGGCTTCGGACTCATCAAATAATTCAACCGTCCTGGACCAGATAATATTTCCGCTGGGATTTATTTTGGCGACCAGTGTCATGTTCTTTGGGCTGAAGCCGTCAGTTGTTCCCGCAAAGATATAGTCACCGGTTGAAGTTCTAACAATTGAATTGCCTTCTTCCCGACCGGGTGTTCCATAGGATTTGCCCCATTTTACGTTGAAATTTGAGTCCAATTCATAAATCTGAACATCGAAATTTTCGGCACCAATATCTTCAGAAAAACTGCTTGTGTGACCGCAGAAAATATATCCGTCATAAGAGAATTCCATAAAGTGACCATAGCACTTTTCAGTACCACCAAACATTTTTGTGAGCAGGGTGTCACCGTCCTGATTTATTCGAATGATGAGGTTGGAGACCACTCCGAGACTTGTACTATAAGTGTAGCCTGTAATAATCAAGTCTTGCTTGTTAAAGTCCTCCTTAATATGCCATCCGTGATCACTATTAGTGCCACCCAAAATTTTACTCCAAATTAAATTGCCACCGGCATCGCATTTCAAGTACATCAAATCCGTTGATCCGGTTGTCGTATCCTTTGTCCAGCCGCATGCATAAATACAGGAATCACTGCCTTCCGTTACTCCCCGGCCGAGTTCTTCATCAAAACTACCGATCGAACGTTGCCAAACGACCGTGCCAATTGAATCGATCTTAAGCAATAGAAAATTTCTGTCATCATCCTCTTCAACATATCCACAGACAACAAATCCACCATCGTAAGTGGTGCAAATATCAAAACCAAATGAGCTGCTCTCAGGACTCTGATAAGTCTTAACAAATTTTGGCTGGGAATGGGTCTCGAAACCGTAGCCGGAGAGATAAATAAAGATGAAATATTTTAAAAAATGATTCATTGACCAAGATCAAGAATGCAAATTTACGCTAATCTGCTCGGTTGATTGAATATTAATAGGCAATCAGCAGTCTCTTTGAAAATTCGAAATCCTCGGTTACGATTCGAACTATATAGGTTCCGGAACGTAAAAAGGATACATCCATTGCATTCGTTGTAGAATGAGTAGGTTTAGTTTGGTACAAAATAGTACCTCGCAAGTCAATGATTTGCAATAGACCGGTTTCTACTCTCAGATCGTCGAAGGAAATATGAACGTATGCTGAAGCCGGATTCGGATAAAGCCCAAAGCAAAATTCGCCTGGATGAATGTCCAGTCCAATGACATAATCGCAAGGATCATCCATAT
>CAZCAD010000481.1:0-2436 GCA_964496525.1 uncultured Flavobacteriales bacterium
GTGCCTGTAACTCCCCGTAACTTGGTAATAGGGAAGTAAAAGGCTAATCCGTTAAATTAATTCATCTTAGAACAAGGTTCGTTCTATTACGTTGCTTATAAGGAACACTTTCACCTGTGAATTAGAATTAATATTCATAGAGGAAATTACCGGCGAGACTGGAGAATATGACTTTTTATCCGGAAAATTCTTAAATTTCTGTATTGGGAAATAGCGAGGTAGCAAATACAAGATATGGAAAGACGGATTTCACCCGGTACTATTGGATACAGGATATAAAATCCAGCAACGAGTCGAATACATTCACAAGAATCCGGTTGATGCACAAATCGTTTTTCATGAACGAGATTATGTTAACTCTTCATATTGTATGTATGAAGAACACAACGAGCAACCTTATGTACAAATAAAACCACTTTATTAACCATTGTCACCGGTAGCTCGACGAACAAGGAAAATGTCAAAGTATGTTTTGATGTATCTTTTATTTCCTAATATTGACTTAAATTAGAGGGATCATGATCAAGTATTTAATTCTTCCACTTTGCATTGCCTTGTACTCCTGCGGTCAAAATAAGCAGGATGTCAGCGATGAACTGAATGTTGATGTGACGGAGGATCAAGATCTTGTTCGTTATTGTGATAGTATAGATAAGGTTATTCTATATTTTAAATTGAACAACTATACTTCCACCTATACTTCAAACCAGAACATAAATAGCATAGTGCCGCTTCTGATCGCAGAAAGTAATATTCCCTCTACTTGCGATAAAGGGACATCTGGATATCTGTATTTTAATTACCCGGATTCAGTTTTTTACAATGATGTACGTCGATGGTTAGCTTTTTTTGAATGTGACCCATAATCTCAATCCATGAGTGGTGTACCGATCACAACCCAAGAGATAAGTGGGGATGATTTTTGGTTGCCGCCCTGAAAGTCACTACCAAAAACCGTTCGTTAGGCTCTCTTCCTCAGGTTCTTTGAAATTCTATATTAAACTTCCAATAAAACTAAGGATTGAATCTAAAGGCCGACAGGCAGGCACAACACACTTAACTTAACACTAGGATCACCTTAATGGGATCAGCCAGCACAGTTGAGTCAATCCAATGACTCTCTCTATTACCAGCCTACAATCCCCTATACGAGGAGAATGCGAAGGCTACTTTAATGGAAATTCGGAAATTATTCTATATTTACTTTGATCATTAACAGCTAATTATGAAAATCCTGTCTTTTCTCTTGTTTCTATTTTTGTCTAACCCTATTACTACTTTTTCACAAGAAACCATCGACCTCAACGGTCGTGCATTTCCGTTGGAAGAGGCGAGACAAACGCAACCAATGAGTTTATCTACCTATGCGATCGAAGCCATGGTGTATCTATTGGTGGAACGCAACACCTTATACATTTATTCTGAAGTTACCGAGTACGACATGGAAGAAGATGAAGAAGAAATAAATTATGTTGAAATGCAAATCTTCACTTACACGCCTCACAATAACATCACGGCGCTCTATAGCAAGACTTCACTTTATCCCGAGATCGTTGAAAACGAGTATGAGGGGGAATGGCAGATCGTAGAGGAAGAAGGATGCTCCAATGTCCTGATTGGCGAAATGTCCTGGTACGACGGCTGCCTCGAGTACCTGGTGGAGTCAGAATTCGTGGATGTGATCGCGACTTCATTGTCGGATAAGATCCCGACCATCTCGGATAAGATCACCGACAAAGATGATCCGGAATACGGACTTTGGATCCATAATATGATGTCTTTCGTGCCTTCAGAACTGAATGCGTCTTCAGAATTGGCTCCTTCCGGCAACAACAAATACACCGTTGACAATCTTACGGATGATAATCCACAAACGGCCTGGGTTGAAGGCGTCGAAGGAGACGGTATCGGCGAGTATATTGAAATAAGCGGGATCAACGCTGAGCTTCGTATTTACAATGGTTATCAGAAGAGTAAAGCAGCGTACTATAACAACGGAAGAGTGAAGAAGTTCCGCATTTACTTTGATGAGGACGAAGTAGGTACGATCGAGTTGTTGGATCAACCGGGCCTTCAGGCGATCGATCTTAGCATTTTTAGGTTCAACTCCTTTGACCCGGAGATCATTAAATTTGAGATCTTGGAGGTATATCCCGGAAAAAAATGGAAGGATACTGTCATTTCCGAAATTTTCTGCCAGGGTGGATGATTGCTAAGAGAGTGATATAATTCACCCTACTTCAGCACCGTCATATACTCAACTCTGCATTACATTAAAGTAATGATTGAAAAACAATATCATCGGCTGGTCGAACTGGTTTTATCGAAAGATCACTTAAAAGCTTCGAATTCGCGGTTCTGTCTTCGAAACTCTCGTGCAAAAATTCTTGGCATTTCCCCCAGGATTTTGACCCAGAACAGGACTTGATCAATACT
>CAZCAD010000482.1:0-2434 GCA_964496525.1 uncultured Flavobacteriales bacterium
TCTATTTAGTGTCTGGTCGGAAACTGTCAATTTTTATGAAAAGAGTTATTTTTGACCTGCCTACCGGTCAGGCAGGTGAGATTTTTCTTTTTTGAGAATTCTTGATGCCTAAGTATCAAGAATTTGAGGAAAATGAAAATATCGCAAAAAGAAACTTTTCTAATTTTGAAGAGTTTCCGACCAGACACTATTTAAGAACTATGGCAGGTAATTCCTTTGGTGAAATATTTCGTTTAACGACTTTCGGTGAATCTCATGGCAAGGCCATTGGAGGAGTGATTGATGGATGTCCCTCAAACATTCAATTGGATCTTGAAAAAATCCAGGCACAACTGGACCGGCGCCGACCGGGTCAATCGAAAATATCCACAGAGCGTTCAGAATCAGATACGGTGGAGTTTCTTAGTGGCATTATAGATGATAAAACCCTGGGAACGCCAATTGGATTTACAATTAAGAACAAAGATCATCAAAGCAAAGATTACGATAAGTTAAAGGATGTTTATCGGCCCTCGCACGCTGATTACACCTATGAAAAGAAATACGGAATTCGCGATCATCGCGGTGGAGGGAGGAGCAGTGCGAGAGAAACGGCATGCCGAGTGGTTGCAGGTGCCATAGCTCAACAAATTCTGAAACAAATGGGAATAAGAATTACCGCCTACGTTCATTCCATTGGCTCAATTAGTCTTTCGACATCATACCATGATCTCGATCTTTCCAAAATCGAAAATAATATGGTGAGATGTCCTGATGAAGAGTTGGCAGCGAAAATGGAAGACTTAATCAAAGAAACAAAAGAAGCGGGTGATAGCCTGGGTGGAATTATTCAATGCGTGGTCTCCGGAATGCCAATAGGATTGGGAGAGCCGGTTTTTGATCGGCTCAATGCAGATTTAGCAAAAGCAATGTTTTCGATTAATACCGTAAAAGGATTTGAGCTAGGAAGTGGTTTTAAGGCAGCTTCGCTTAAAGGAAGTGAGCATAACGATGCCTTCGAAAAATCAGGCGATACTGTTACAACAAAAACGAATAATTCAGGTGGAATTCAAGGCGGAATATCAAATGGAGAGGACATTCATTTTAAAGTGGCTTTTAAACCCGTTGCCACTATCGCCAGATCGCAATCAACGGTTTCAACTTCCGGAGAAGAAGTTGAGATCAGAGCCAAAGGAAGACATGATCCTTGTGTAGTTCCAAGAGCGGTTCCTATCGTTGAGGCCATGTGTGCCATTACACTTTTGGATCACTATCTGCGCAATCAGACGATTCGATTGTCAAGCCATTAGTCAATAGGCAGATTTAATTATCTTTATTTCGTGAGTCAGCTATTTTACGAAATTGAATTTCTCGAAGATTCCATTGACATTAATGGACTGCAATTTTCAAAATCTGTTCGGGTTGTTGAAACTTTAGGACAGAAGAAAATTCGCGAACATTATCTCGGCTTTCTGGAATTAGAAGAGATTTATCAAAAAATTGAAAAGGGAGAGAAGATCGATTACAGCCGGGTCTACATCAAGAATTTTTCTTTGAAGGAATATCGGAAGAGTAGAGAAATTGCCGAAGACGAGCCTGTAAAAATTCCGTGGCTCTCCATCAAGGATAGTTTGTTTGACTGTGAGTCGATCACAGATTTTTCCAAGGCAGAATTTCAAGATGGCGTTAGTTTGAAGCGATGCGCCTACATGCACGGAACGCTTGATTTTACTCATACAAAGTTTTATGGCGGACAAGCTGTCTTCTCAGATAGTCGATTTCAATCGCATCAAACAACCTTTCAATACGCCGAGTTTCACACGAAGGAAGTGCATTTTGAAAATTCAAACTTCGATGGATCTGTAGTCTCATTTATTAACGCCTTGTTTAAATGCGAAGTTGTCAATTTTAAGCGTTGTAATTTCAATGAATCCAAGGTAGAATTTCACTTCGCAGAGTTCGGAGACGGATTGAAAACATTTGAAAAAATGAAATTTTATGGTCCGGTTTTAGATTTTAGAAGGGTGGATTTTGGCAACGGTAAGGTTGATTTTCGGCGCTCGTTGATAGGGAAGGGACATATCACTTTTGAAGAATCTGAACTGACCGGGGGTAAGCTGACATTTCGATTATCAAAGTTCGAAGGAGGCCAGCTCTCATTTAGAAGAACCAACTTTGGTCCCGGCGAAGCCAATTTTGACCACATTGTTTTCGGATGCAGGAGAATAAGTTTTGAAGGAAGCACTGGCAACTTAATAAGTCTCAGAAACTGTGATATTGATTCTTCATTGGATTTACGAATAAAGTCAGTCCACACCATCGACTTAACGGCCTCACATTTACACGCAATTACGGATTTGAGTTTTTTGAAACCTGATGCACTAAAATTCCTGGTTCTAACTGAAGTCAGAAATCTGGGCAAAATCATTATTGATTGGAAAAAGAATAATGTTGA
>CAZCAD010000483.1:0-2431 GCA_964496525.1 uncultured Flavobacteriales bacterium
CGTTCACGCATTTGCCCCATCAAACTATTCACCTCAAGAATATAAACACCTTCAGTCAAGAAAGAAATGTCGAGAGAAAACTGTGAGTCAAGAACATTGCCATCCAAAACCGTTCTGCCTCGCATATCAACCATTCGGTATTTCATCCCACTGACATAATAGGGCATTGCCACATTAATTGTTGATTGAGTAGGATTCGGATAAGCGTTGAACGTCAAATTTGATTCGACGATGAGACCGACTACATCGGCAGAACAATCTCCGGGCATGTTCGCATCCAACCAATCAATTCTGTCGGAAATCCAGATTTTCATCCAACTAATTTCTTCGTCGTATGTTTGAGGAAAAGGATTCGGCTCTGACCAGATTTGCTCACCAATGAATTGCCATAAAAGAAAGTTTCGATCTTTTGGTGCATCAATCATAACAACGGCCGAATCAATCCAAGCGTCAATAGAATCTTTGTGAAGGACGCCCGCTCTGTGCATCTCCCACCGACATTTTAAATGATTCTGAAAGAAGGGATCGTTCATAATTTTGTCGTACCATTTTGGCAAAGAAATATAGTCCGCGCACCACTTATGCTCCTGTGTATAATTCCACCCATCCGTTTCGTGACCTCCGCAACCCGTAGACATTCCGTAGGTTTGATCAAAGTCCCACATAGGCCCGGACTTAAACTTATTTCCTGAGTTAATATTCTCCTTGTGAATATAAGTGCTCAATTTATAGCCGTCCGAATTCCGGCTTAGCTCATTGATGATGATAAAGTCGGCGAGTGATGTCAGATCAACATACTGACTGTAATGTTTGCCCAGCCCATTATGTTTAGTAGAACTCCAAAGGGCTTCCTCAAACTCAGCCATATAACCTCTGATGTAGGTCTTTTGTTCAGGCCGTATTTTTTCTGCGGTCGGGTAGTAATATTGATAGAACATCTTCTCACCTCCAACCGATTTATATTCAGAATTGAAGCCTATCGAAATTCCTTCCTCACCTTCGCGCTCATCCCAGTCAATTCTTAGAATATAGCCTCCGGTTCTTTCGTCCCCACTAATATCACCAAAGTCTAATTTTGCAATATTGACTCTGTTTTTATCTCGCTTTATTCGTTCTGTAAGAATATATACTCCACGATATTGATCGTTCAGCATCACCTCAACAAAACGCCACCGAGAGGCATAATGCCCCATTTGTTGCATGAAGTAAAAACTCATTGGAATCCGAATCAGGCTTTTGTCAATGACCATGCTATGCAATATCCAATCTTCTTCCACCGGCATTCCTAAAAGTGAAACTGAGGTATCTAAACCCGCTGCGGTTCTCAATTCAAAAGAATAAGTTTTCTTCTCATAATCCTGAGTAGAGTTCCCTCTCGTCTCTATGCCAATGGCACCATCATAATCTGTGTAAGGGTCAGTAATGTTGTTTACACCTCCGGTACCATTAATAATACCCAAGGTTCCTATGATCTTTGGCTCGTCAGGAATTTCGGCACCGGCGGTGTATATTTTTATGATGGGAAGATTTGTGGTGCTTAAGGTTTGCGACCAGAACGATTGCATAAAACTGTATAAACTAAAAAAAATAAGAAGAACTGGTTTTTTCATTCGCAATATCATAGGTTTTGTGCTAAAACAATCTGGCTAAAATAAACCCTACCGCAATTTAGGAAAAACCAAAAAGGGTTCAAAATTAGGATCTTACCGCTTATATAATAGGATTTTGAAGTGTTTCATTTTTAACGTAAATTGGGGTAACTACTTTTTGCTAATTGAAACCACTTCTCACTATATCACTTATTATCCTCATGGGCTCTTCGGTAAATGCTCAGTCAAAGAAGTACGAAGAGCGGCCTCATCTAATCATCAATACTTCGGTAGCATCTCTATTTAGCTGGAGAGTATTTAACGCGCCATTTATCGATATTGGCGCAGAATATCGCATTACAAAGCTGTTCTCCCTAAGCAGCGCTCTGGGGAAATTCTACCGCAGCCCCTGGAACATCAATCGAAATGAGGAAAAGGGATATTTCATTCGATCATCTTTTCGGATTTATCCATTAAAACCAAATGTTTTCCATCCCTATCTCGGACTTCAACTGAAACATGATTCGAAACGAATAGATCGGACTTTTGATTTTAGCCCATCCAGTTGGCCATATAAAAAGAAGGCCCAGGAAAGAAGAAATTCAAATTTTATCTTTGCCGAAATTGGTGCGATGAACTTGCTTTCCGGCAAACGATTTACCATAGATGTAAACTTCGCTTTGGGATTAGAGCTATTCAAAAGAGATTTTATTGGACTGACAGAGATGGAAACGATGGCCGTTGAAAGTGGAGATGTGAGCGGCATTCCCATAATTGAGCCAAAATCTATTGGAATGGATTACCTGATTGACTTCAAAATTGGCTATTCGATTTATTAATGA
>CAZCAD010000484.1:0-2427 GCA_964496525.1 uncultured Flavobacteriales bacterium
GAGGAATTTTGGCACCGATATGAGCTGTATATCTGATAGGTAATCTGGAAAGCCCGAGTTTCATAGACTGATTTGGCTGATTCAGATGCTTTGCAGCAAAACCTGCATAGAATTTTTTCGAATGAATTACCGCACCCGCCGAAACGTCAAAAAAGCCTTTTGTGCCCCAGCCATTGTTGAACAGACGACCGCTGGGTTTATCCCCTGTCGAGTAGATGAAACCGGTGTATGGGTCTATTTGATCTCCAAACAAAAGCTTGTTCCAGTTCAAAAATTTTTGATTCCACGTAGCCTGAGCACCAAAAAGCAGCGTATATCGCCTACTTAATTGGAGATGATAGGAATAGGCAAGATTTATCGTGTTCCAATTGATGGTGTTCTGTCCTGCCATATCATTCGTGACCATAACCGAAATTCCACCATGTAGTGCCCTTAGGTATTGATCATAAGCGACCATTGAGGTGACAAAGGCACCGCTCAGAGATGGCCACTGATTTCTGCTATTAAAACTTAGCCTTGGGCAGCCGTGTGAACCTGCCAGTGCCGGGTTCAGATAAACCGGGTTTGAATAAAATTGACTCAATTCAGGGTCCTGAGCGCTAGTCGAACCAGGCAGACATAGCATCCCCATTAAAAGAACTGTTCCTTTTTTCATGATGAATGAAATTATGTTACGTGCTGGTTGGTAATTATGAAGATAAAATGGACGTTGCTGGAGCTCTAAAAAGAGTAGACCATTTCTTTTGTCTCTTCATATAGCTAAAACAATTTAAGGCGGAGATAGTTACAGGGAGTTGAGGAATTAAGTGGTAAAGTCTTTGAGGTTTTTGTTACAGTACTTAGGCCGCAGCACCGCTACTGCGGAGCTGAGTAATATTGGATTTCGCTTAATTGAAAATCATCTTCCATTTTACACGATGAGTGTAAACCCACGAAATATTTTCCAAAAACCAAGAGCTATAAAATGAAAAACCGTCTCCCATTAAATAGAAGACGGTCTTTCGCTAACCAAAACAAAGAAAACCAAACGGGGAACCACCCCCAGTGTTGGTAGTTATAATCGTACTAGAACGAAGGACAAGAGATCGTTCTAAATTTCTTAAGTTTCTTTTTACAGTTGAAATTGAATCCCATCGATAGTTCGTGTGCACCACCGGAGGCGTTCGTTAATTTCGAAATTGTAATATCATAGCTGTAACCGAACCTGAATGTTCCGGCATCAATACCAATTGTCAGGATGAAGGCATCCCTGGCTCTCCACCAACCGCCTGCTGTAAATGCTCCGTACTTAATATAAACTCCCAGATTTAGCTGCATGAAACCATCTTGATATGTATAAATTACGTTTGGCGAAACTGAGGTAACGTTTTGATATTGCGACGCTTTACCAAACTCAATATTGGCTCCCATGTGTCCCGTGAAACGCATCGGCATTTTGGAATCGCCTAAAATCATCGACTCTTGCGGAGTGTTCAGATGCTTCGCAGCAAAACCGAAGTAGAAGTTTTTGGAGTATCCTACAAGTCCTGCGGAAACGTCAAAGAATCCTCTTGTTCCCCAGTTGTTATTCAACACATTTCCTCTCGGAAGGTCACCTGTCTGATAAATAAATCCTCTTCGCGGATCAATTTGATCACCAAAGGTCAGCTTATTCCAGTTAAGAAATTTTTGATTCCAGGTTGCCTGCGCTCCAATAAGAAGCGAGAACTTCCGCGTCATCTGTAGATGGTAGGAATAAACCAAATTAATTGTTGACCAGTTAATGGTATTTTGACCGGCCATATCATTTGTGATTAAGACCGCGATACCTCCTTGCAAAATATTCACATACTGGTCGTAGCTAATGCTATTCGTAATAAACGCTCCTGAAATGGAAGGCCATTGATTTCTGTGGTTAATATTGAGTCGCGGACATCCATGTGATCCGGCAAAAGCAGGATTCAAATAAATCGGATTCGCGTAGAATTGTGTGAATTCCGGATCTTGACTCCTACCGGTGAAAGGCAGGGTCACGATTATTGCTAGTAATAGTGTAAATCTTTTCATCATCTTCTCTTTGGTTATCTTAGTTTTTTAATTCTCGAATTCGGCTGGGCATTGAAACGAATTCCAATGTTGTGAGAGCCCATAGCGCCGAGTTCCGGGGCAAGGTAGCTGCTTGTCATATCGTATTGATAAGACAATTTAAAATGCTTGAATTTGATTCCTGCTGAGGCAGTCCACTCTTTGTTGCTAGAGTAGGCACCTCCGATGGTAATCCAGCCTAAACGATATGTAAATCCGCCCCACAGCTCATTACGCCGGTCAAAATTTTCCCATGCAATGAATGGGCTGAAACTCATCTGTTCCGGGCCTATTCCGATTAATTGATCTTTGTTTTCCCAATCGGTTCCTATGATGGCAGTCATTTTTGTTGGCGCATGTTGC
>CAZCAD010000485.1:0-2416 GCA_964496525.1 uncultured Flavobacteriales bacterium
GCAACAGCTTCTTCAGCCCCTAACTTTGCATTTGAGTATTGTATGACTCCGGGCAAGATCTCGGATGAAGTATTCGATACTCTTGATTTAAGCTCTTTGAAGTTCTTAATGACGGCCTCAGAGCCGATTAATACGAAAACCTATCAGAAATTCCTTATGAAGTTTGAGTCGTGTGGGTTAAAGCCGGAGCGCTTTTTTGGAGCTTACGGACTGGCGGAGTTTACTTTGGCCGTAACGAATTACGGCCGCAAGATTAACTTCTTTAACACCAACGAGCTTAGAAGAGGAAATGCCGAATTAGGAGATCCAGATAATGATGAAATTACCCAAACTAGTTTAATGAGTTGTGGCCAGCCTCTAGGCGATACGATTGTTAAAATTGTAGATGTAAGCAGTTGGCCAATTGAATTGAAGAATGGACAAGTTGGAGAAATTTGGATTGGCGGTTCTAGCAAATGTAATGGCTATTGGAATCGACCCGAGCTTTCGAATGAGCGTTTTGAAGCGATATTAAATGGACATTCAAACCATGAAACTTGGCTTAGGACCGGGGACCTCGGCTTTCTTTTAGAAGAAGAACTCTATGTATGCGGAAGAATTAAAGACATGATTATTTTCAGAGGACTTAATTATTATCCGCAAGATATTGAGGCACTTGTTGAAGAAGAATCGCTGGTTCGGAATGGATGTGTCGCTGCGTTTTCGATTGTAAATGATGGTTGCGAAGAGCTTTCCTTAGTTGTCGGCTTAAAGAACAATAAGAAGGTACCAGATTCAGATTCAATAAATCAAAGAATATTCAGATACCTTGGAATAACCGCAAAGAAGATAGTCTTCGTCCCTGCGCGGACCGTGTCCAAGACCAGTTCTGGAAAAATCAAAAGGTACGAGAACAAGAATCGAATGCTTTCAAATGAACTTCAGATCATCTCACAAACTAATCAGCTTGCTAATCTGAATGTACTGAATCAAGTCAATGGATCTGTAACCAAGAACTTAAACGGATCAGCTAATAACGTTTATCAAACATTTTTTCAGCGTTATAATTTAAGTGGTGCAGAAACTGAAACACTCGCTGAAACCGGATTTGATTCCATGAAATTCGCTGAATTCGCCTATGACTTAAAAGACTGTGTAAAGGCGGAAGGCTACACAGATTTGGCAGATGAAATCGACTTACGCCTTCTACGAAAAATTGCGATTTCAGAATTATTCGATATCCTTGATGGCCTGCAAAATACGGCACGGCATGCTAAGTTTAAATTCAGAAAAGCTTTTGCACGACTTCATGATGAATACAAAAAGTCGGAGCAGCAGATGATGCGAAAAGATGCCGAGGCGCCAATAGATATGTTGGATTTTGCGTTACTCCCAGCTTCCAAAGAAGGCCACATTTTGCTCACGGGCGGAACTGGCTTCTTTGGTCCATTTTTAATGAAAAGTATTTTGGAGCAAACCACAGAAAACATCTATGTTCTTGTCCGTGCGAAAAATCAAGGTGAAGGAATGGATCGTTTACGAAGTGCATTCAAAACGATTGACGCGGGGCTTGAGTTGGAAGCGAGTTTTGAAAAACGTGTCATCCCAGTTTGCGGTGACCTCGCTAAACCAAACATGGGGCTCCAAGATACCGAATGGGATTTTCTCGCTAACAACATAAACATCATTTATCACAATGGCGCATTGGTAAATTATCTGCTTGACTATGAATCGATGCGGGCCATCAATGTAGAAGGAACAAGAGAGATTATCCGATTAGCAATTACAGCTACCAATAAGACTTTAAATTACATCTCAACTACATTTATTTTTGGCTGGTCTGTGAAGAAAACGCTATTTGAAACCGACTCGAACGAAAACATGGATTTGCTGGACTTTGGTTATAGTCAGAGTAAATGGGTGTCGGAACAAGTAGTTAAGATGGCCATGCAAAATGGACTTAAAGCAAGAATTTTTAGACCTGCTTTGATTTCTCCATCGATCGAAGGAGCTGGATTTAATTTTGACATTTCGGTGAGGCTGCTGGCCTTTATGATTAAACATGGAATTGGAACAAGTGCTCAAAACCAAGTAAGTTTTACCCCTGCCAATATTGTCGCGAACAACGTGGTTGCGATTTCAAATATTGAAGAAAGTGCTGGCAAATCCTTCCACGTTACAAGAGATACTTATTCAAGCATGCTTGAAATAACGAATATATTGGGAGAATTAAGGGGGAAGCCCTTCCGTAATTTTCCATTAAATGATTTCATCCCGGAAGTCGTTAAAAGATGCAATAAACAAGACATCCTCTTCCCTTTATTGAACTTCCTGGTGAGATCCGTTGATAATATTAATTCGATGGAATTTAAACGTTACAACAATAGCAACTACCAAAAATATCGCGACATGTCTTGTTGGGGCCAGGAAGACAAGT
>CAZCAD010000486.1:0-2413 GCA_964496525.1 uncultured Flavobacteriales bacterium
ATAGTCAAATGAAGGCCGCAGAAGCTCAAAAAAATGGCCGTTTGGCCGAAGAAATTATCGCGATTGAGATTCCAAGACGAAAACAAGAACCGGTGATCTTTGATCAGGACGAATTCATCAAACCAAATTCCAATTTAGAAAAGCTTTCAACTCTCAGAGGGGCTTTTAAGAAAGAAGGCGGAAGTGTGACAGCCGGAAATGCCTCAGGACTGAATGATGGTGCCGTTGCTCTCTTAATCGCTTCTGAAGAGGCTGTAAAAGCGAATAATTTTAAACCGATGGCCAGAATTGTTAGTGCAGCAGTTGCCGGAGTTGAACCTCGAATAATGGGAATTGGTCCCGTTTATGCTTCACAAAAAGCACTTGCCAGGGCAGATTTGACTTTTGATGACATGGATATCATTGAGCTGAATGAAGCATTTGCAGCACAATCCTTAGCCTGTACCCGTGAAATGGGAATTGCGGATGAAGATCCACGAGTAAATCCAAACGGTGGAGCGATAGCATTGGGCCATCCGCTTGGAATGACCGGGGGAAGGATTCTACAAACCGCGGCGATTGAATTGCAGAAAACGAATAAAAAATACGCTTTGGTTACCATGTGCATAGGGGTTGGACAAGGTTATGCGACTATTATAGAAAGAGCATAACCACTTTCATGACCCGATTCGCCTTACTTTTACTTATTCTTCTACTTGGCTCTGTTGACTCTTTTGCTCAACGGCCGATGTACATTTCGATTGAAGGTGGAGGAAGTGGCGGTTTTGGCTCTATCAACTTTGAGAGAGAATTTTATGATGCCGGGGCATTTTCACTTCAATTCCGTGGCGGATTCAGCTTCAACCCGATTGATCCCAACAATGGATCAGTGCTTATTTTTCCGATGATGGTACACGGAGTTGTCGGTAAGAAAACGAGCCGACTTGATTTTGGAATTGGTCAATCTTTCAGCATAACAACTCGTGGTGCGCCTTTCGTGCGAATGCCATTGAGTCTTGGCTATAGAATTCAACCACCGGAAAAACGATTCTATCTCCGATTTTCATATACACCAATTATCTCTTGGTTAATTGACCAACAGTTTGAACATTGGGGCGGAATAACCTTTGGCTTCAGAATTAATAAAGCAAGTGAATAAACTGATTTTCATAGCGCCGATATTTATGCTTCTCTCCTGCTCCAAGGAGAAACTTTTTGATGGACCGGATTCTTACGAGGACGGATTTGAATCTTACGCTAATTTTGATTCACTCTTTACAGATACTGATGCGTTTTGGTCTTTTTCACAACTGACCAAAGAAGAAAACACTATTTCCGTGGATACGACAATCGTGCACAGTGGTAATCAAAGTATGAAATTCAGCGCGGTAAAAACAGAAAACGGTGCTTCCAAAGCCAGTATCTCGAAACAAAAAATGGCTTTCTGGGAAGGAGAGACCGTTTCTCTGGAAGCATGGTATCACCTGGTTGGAACCGAGAGCCTGGATTGGATCGTCTTGATGGATTTAGAAGAACAAGCTGTAATCGGTGCAGGACCGGGTATGAGACTAATTTTAGTTGACAATCATCTGGCTATTGATCATAAGTTCCTAAATAACAATTTATATCAGGACTCCGAAAGTGGAATAGATTTCCCAAGAGATCAGTGGGTAAATATTCGATTCGAAACTAAGCTTTCGAAAAAGAAAAAGGGCTATATCAAAATTTATCAGGACGATGTCTTGGTACTGGAAGGATCGAATCGAAAGACTATGCCGTCTGATTTTCTATACGTTACTCAGGGAACCAAAGGTATTTATCAAAGTATCGAGTTCGGGATTACGGCGAATTCGTTTGAAAATTCTGCTGTATTGTACGTTGACGATGTAAAAGCCCGGGTTCTCCCCTAGCCATATCTTGGTATATAATTTGCTATATTCGGTTTATGAAAAAATTAGCGATGATCGCATTATTGACGGCAGGGAGTTATGTTGCAAATGCACAGAAAGTTTATAGTGTTGACCAGGAATATCAGGCGGATGTGAAGGTATTTGTGGTGGACCAGGAATATCAATCAGACTTGAAGGTTTACAAAGTGAGCCAGGAGTACCAAGCCGGCGATAATGACGGAAAATGGTATTTCGTCGATCAGGAGTATCAGGCCAAAAAGAAAATTTACTTCGTTGATCAGGGGTACCAGGCTGATCTCAAAATATACTTTGTTGACCAGGAGTATCAGGCAGGCTGGAAAGAATCCGGTAAGAAACACTTGATGTATTAGAACTCTGCACCGAGGTTTGTCTTAAAATCTAAATTGAATTATGAATAAATTAATGATGATTGCAATGTTGGTGGCAGGAAGTACTGCCGCGAATGCTCATAAAGTTTTTAGTGTTGACCGTGATTATAACGCTGACGTTTAGGTTTTCGTTGT
>CAZCAD010000487.1:0-2387 GCA_964496525.1 uncultured Flavobacteriales bacterium
GTAACTAACTGAAATTGGAAGTGAAAATTTTGATTTTTTATTTTTAGAAAGCAGATCGCATCCGGCTGCGAACTCTATCCCCCAAGATTGCACTTCGCCTCCATTAAACAAGTCACCACTTCCTGTTCCTCCTGATCCTTCTAAATCCGTACCGAGTAAATTGCTAAAATCATTGTAGAACAAAACTCCCAGGATGTGCATACTGTTCTTAAGATATCGTGTACCTATTTCATAATTAATACTTTCTTCAGGTAGTGCTCCTTCCTTTGATCCCGGAGGCGAAAAACCCTTGTGCACTCCTAAAAAAGTGCTTAGGTATTTTGTAAACTGATAATCTAAGCCAATTCCGGGCATGACAACATCAACCTTGTTTTTATTTATAGTTGCCGCCGATCCAATACGTTCAACATCCGATTTGCCATAATCAATCTTGTGCTGATAGATGTTTTCATAACGAAGTCCGGGAGTGACCGTGAATTTTCTTATTTTCAACTTGTACTGCAAATAGGTTGCAAAGGCATACGCTCTGCCAATGCGATTACTTTCAGTTCCCGGTGTACCGGCCTGGGTTAGCTCCATTATCCCATCCTCCATTTTGTATTCATCAACCCATTGAAATCGATCGATTTGATCTTGATGATAGCGCATCCCAAGATCAAATTCGTGCTTCAACTTTCCTGTTTTAAAATCAAGAGTTGCCACCGATTGAACACCATTTGAATAATACGAACGATTATTGGCCTTTACCAAAAGAGCATCATCAAGCAAGGCGGTTGTTCCTGTAATTACATCATAAGAATCGTTATATCCGGTAGGATCTGAAAGCAGAGATGAAATTCCAACTTTATTCCCTAAACTATCTTTTACGTTGTTGAGCTTATACCAATTTCTTCTAAATTCAGTGCGATAAACTGTGGTAGTAATCGAAACATGTTTCGGAAATCTGAGGAAGTGAGTTGCCGAAAATTGTGATTGTGCTGTATTGATATTGTCCATTTGGGAGGCCGAATATCTTCTGATCGGATTGATATCAAAGTCTACCTCTGTCAATCCCAAATAAGTTTCATTTGCGAGCATCGTCGTATGCCCTGCCTTGAAGGTAATTGATTGAAAGTACTTTGCCTTATCTCCATTATGAAAACGAAGTTTGGCCAGATAATCTGACTTTTTAAATCCGGTATTTCCACCTCCATCGAGTTCCTTGAAACCATCAGATGTTAACTGACTACTTTCAATAAGAAGACCAAAGTACTTTGCCGAAGTGCCCGCATTGGCCAGAAAATTTATCCCTCCGAATGAGCCGCCCATGAGATCAATTTTTCCACCAAACTCCTGCGGTATTGAGGTCGAAACCAAATTAATCGCTCCTCCTGTTGTATAAGGGCCATACTTGATTTGACTACTTCCCTTTTGTATTTCGATCGCTTGCATTCGAGCTACCGTTGGGAAATAATAGGCGGCCGGAGCGGCATAAGGCGCCGGAGCAATTAGCACGCCATCTTCCATTACGGTAATCTTTGTATTTCTTTCTACTCCGGTCCCTCTTAATCCGATGCTTGGAAAAAGACCGAAACCATCCTCTTCCTGGACATTTACTCCGGGGACAAGTCGAAGTGTTCTATTAATATCCGTATAACTGAATTTTTCCAGTTGTGCAGGGCTGATATAGGTAACCGATCCGGGGATATCCTTCAGGCCTTCGTTGCCGCGAGTCATAACGCTAATTGTCGGCAGAACGGCAATTGATTCTTTCAGGTAAAAGAGAATCTCGCCATCGGTAATGATGCGCTTGCTAACTCCTTCTCCGATTTCTCCCACTTGATATTCCTTTTGCACGGGCAGATAACCAAGGCAGGAAACAACCACCGTATAAGTTCCATCTTCCAAGTCCTCAAAACCGTAATATCCGCTACCATTTGTAAGTTCGATTCGACTCAGTTCTTTTATCGAAACCAATACACCCGATATTGCTGAAGAATCAACTGACATTACCGTTCCACTTATGGAGTTATTCTGTGCGAATGATGAGTTTGAAAAAATCATCATCGCAACAAATACGAGCGATAGAATGGTTGATTTTTTAAGGTAAGGCATTCCAGATTTTTAGTTTCAACGGCAAACCAAAACATTATTTGGACTGATTCCAAATAAGGAATTCACTTTCTGAAAAAAATACCCTAAATGTGGTATGAAAAGTGTCCGTTTCGCCTAAATCGCACAAAAAAACGACAGTTAATTGATAGCTGTGGCTTTAAATAGAGATTATAACAAAGAAGTTCGCATGGCACAAAGATTCTTTTGCATGCTCGAGGCGTTCAGTGCAGACTGATCATTTCCATAGAAAAAATATAAATTTGTAAAGCCGAAAGGCCTTTTCAGATTGGGTC
>CAZCAD010000488.1:0-2387 GCA_964496525.1 uncultured Flavobacteriales bacterium
TGATTATTTCAATCAAAAGTCAGGGACAAACTACAGTTGAATCGGATGAATATTTAACAAAAACCCGTAGTAAGACTTATAAGTGGAAAATTAATGGCGTGAGCTTTAAGCCATCAAAAGAAAGAACAGTAATTTATCCGAACTATCCCGAATTAGATACAATTATATTTTTTGACAGTAGCAGAATGGAGTTGCGGATTGACACTATATTCACTCGAATTCCGAAAAATAAGAATTACATGATGATAATAGGTTGTTGCGACGCCACTTTTGATATGTTTGAAATTGAAAAGATAAAAACTCAACTCCCTTTTCACTTCAATGATAGTATCCCATGTAGTGATTCCATGTATGTGGCATCAAAGGAACAGGGACCAGTAAAGTTTATAGTTAAAAATAAACCGGAAAATGACACTTTGTTTTGTCTTTATACTGACTTTGCTTTTTTTGAGTATGGTATAATGGCAACAATAAATAAAACCTATGATTGGATTTGGCCCTCGAAAGGCTATTATTCTACGAGCAATAATTATGTGGTTTTTGCGCAAAAAACGGAGAGTCTAGAATTTAGAATGGAAGAAAACAGTATTGTAAGTTGGGATTCCCCCGAATACAACAAAGAGTTTGTTACACTTAAAAGGTTTCAATTGAGGATCTTCAACGATGAAAGAGTAACAATTACTTTTGACTATAAAGCGAATAAAATAAACTTACAATTTCAGGAAAACGCCCCGTAAGAAAAGTTATGATTCATTGAAACGTGCCGTTGTCGCACCACTACTTCTTCAGTACCACCCTAAAAGTAGTACCCTTATCGATCTCCGAGCTCTTTACGAAGATCTTTCCACCGTGATAGTTTTCGATAATCCGTTTACAGAGGGACAGGCCCAATCCCCAACCCCTGCGCTTGGTGGTAAAACCAGGCTCAAAAATTCGTTTGAATGCAGATTTGGCCACCCCTTTTCCTGTATCGGAGATATCGACGTATACAAATTGGGTTTGATCAGAAACTTTGATCGTAATCCTACCCACTCCGTTCATAGCATCAACAGCATTCTTGCATAGATTTTCAATAACCCATTCAAACAGAGACTTGTTCAATGGGGCCAATACATCCTTGGTTTCTTCAAAATCCATCGTGAATTCCACCTTCTTCGACACCCTGCTGCTGATATAGTTTACGGCTTCTTCCAATATCACGTTCAAGCTGGCGGGCTCCAGGTTTGGTACCGACCCAATTTTCGAGAATCTCTCGGTGATGATCTCAAGCCGCTTGACGTCTTTCTCAAACTCTTCCAGCGTTCCCTCATCCACGGACTTGGTGCGCAAAACCTCCAGCCAGGCCATAATTGATGAGAGAGGTGTTCCCAGTTGGTGGGCCGTCTCTTTGGCCAGTCCCATCCACACCTGATTTTGCTCTGCCTTTCTCGATGTAGAAAAAGCAAAATAGGATACCAGGATAAAAAGCGTAATCACTCCCAGCTGGATATAGGGAAAATACCGTAGCTGGGTAAGCAGGGTTGAATTCTTGAAATGGATGTATTGGAAGTAATTTTCTCCAATGGCAACTTCAATCGCTTCATTTTGCTGCTTCATGATTTCCAACTGGTCCTTCAGATACTTCTTCCCCCTATCCTCTACTGTATCGACGGCGGCAATTGAGTCAAGGTTGATCCACGAAAGCACATTTCCATCCTTATCCGCAAGAATAACCGGGATCGTTTTATTATCGATACTTACCTTTAAAAGGAACGATAGATCTGCACTGCCCTGTGAGTTGGCCAACTGTTGAGTCGCCTCGAACCACAATTCCACCTTCTTGCGTTCCTCCACTTGGAGTTTGGCCACCAGCTTGTTAGTGTACCAAAGGGAAGACAGGCCTATAACTACCGCGACAGCCAGCAGTAAAAGTTTCCAGTATTGTTTTTTTGAATAAATATTCACACTCTACGAATTACGAATTTTTACGAATGTACGAATGTGATTTTGAATAAGCATTTGTGAAACAGCTTGCGCATTTATCCATTTTCTGACCTATGGATTGATTCATCTATGTACTAAAAGTCATCATCGTCTTCATCAAGGATTTCGTCCTCAGCATCCTCATCCCACTCGATAATGAAATAATCATCGTTGAATTTCTCTGTCTTATCCTTCTTTGGAGATTTATCGTCCTTCTTGTTAATCGATGGGTCCTTTTTGAACCATCCGAACTCCTCATTTAGAATCGTCTTTAAGGTCTGTTTCTCTTTTCTCCAATCTTCAGCAATCTTCTGAACATAACCTTTCCTATCGTATTTGATGATCGGATCATGGACCGTACCGGTCATGGATAGGAAGATCCACATACCGAGTCCGTCATCTTCTATGACGCCAAACTCTTCGTT
>CAZCAD010000489.1:0-2377 GCA_964496525.1 uncultured Flavobacteriales bacterium
TTATTATCCTTGAAGTACGACCTAACTCGCTTATTTAAGGTAGCCGCGAAATCTTTCCCAATTTTTTGGGAATATTTAATGGGCTCCAATAGCTTGGAGGCTTTGTTGCTTGATTTATAGTTTTGCATCGGTAGTACAAAGTTACACTTTTTCAGAATTATACCAACATATATCGGGTTTCAATGCTTGAACTTATTAAGACATCATTTTTTAACGAAATTTTACTTTCTTTTGTTTTTTTGACGTACTTGTTGCTGTTTTTGAGCTTCTTCGAGTCTTTGAGCGAACTTCGATTTCCCTTTTTTCTTCGGATTCTCTTTGTTCGCAGCTATCTGCGTCTGAATCTTTTCGTCGTCAATCATGAATTTTTTAATTGCAAACATAATTCCCATTGTCATCAATGTCGAAATGAAGTAATAATAGCTCAAACCTGATGAATAAGAATTGAAGAAGAAGATCATCATGAAAGGAAAGAAATACATGATATACTTCATATTCGGCATTCCTTCGGCTGTGGGTTGCGTCATATTTTGGCTGTTGTAATGTGTATACGCTAAAGTAGTTCCAGCCATTAGCAGAGTAAACAAACTGACATGAGAGCCGTAAAGCGGAATGTTAAAGCCAAGTTCCGCCACCGAATCGTAAGTTGATAAGTCTTCGGCCCACAGAAATCCTTTTTGTCTTAATTCAATCGCTGCAGGGAATAGACGGAAAATAGCAAAGAGGATTGGCATTTGTATGAGCATAGGAACGCATCCCGACATTGGATTAACGCCGGTTTCGCGATACAAGGCCATGGTGGCCTGTTGTTTTTTCATCGCATCCTCCTTCTTGGGAAATTTCTTTGTGATCTTTTCGATCTCGGGTTTTAATACTTTCATCATCGCCGATGACTTGTACATCTTGTAGTTCACCGGACTTAGAAAAATCTTAACAACAATGGTCAGAATGAAAATAGCAAAACCGGCTCCAAGCCCCCAGGCTAAAAACCAATTGAACATTGGTCGGATTGCATAAACATTGATCCACCTGAAGAGTCCCCATCCAAGGTCAACGATATCTTCCATACCATTCTCGTATGTTGATAGTAAATCATAATCGTTCGGACCAAAAAACCATTTCAGCTCGACCGTGTTTTCCATGTTCGTAATACCCAGATTCAGGTTCGATCGATACTGTTTAATATAAACGGAGTCTTCTTCGGCTAAGTTCAGGATTTCAACTTTAGAATCTTTGGTTGACTTGAAACCGACGTCACTCATTAGAATAGCGGCGAAATAACTTTGCTTATACGCTATCCAATCGGTTGTTTGTTCAAGATCATATTCATCGTCACCGCCAATTGAAAGGTAGTCATAAGAATCCTCGGAATATTTAAAGAATGTAGTGGCCACTCTCCTTTCAGACGGTAAATGCTTTTCAGTACTCAGTAATTTAAAATCCGAAATAAAGGCAATTTCATCCGCTTCTTTATCCGAAAAACCTTCAAATCCTATACTGAAATCAACATCGTATCTTCCTTCTTCAAGCGAATAAGTGTAGATGATTCGTTTTCCTTCATTGATCATCCGGATTTTACAAGATGACTCTGTATTTTCAACAAATTCGAATCCGTATTCGGCAGAATTCCTTCTTTTCTCATTGATGAAAAAATCGATACCATAAGTTGATTGCTCATCAAAAAGCTGAAGCGGATCATCTTCTTCGGCGAGCCAGGTTTTGTATGTTTTATATTCTTTCAGATAAAGATTTTTGATTCGCCCGCCGTGATTGGTGATATCAAGAATAAGAAGATCATTTTCGATTCGGACAACTTCCTCATCGACCTCAATGATTTTATCTTCTATTTTTTGCGCTGCATTTAGACTATCGGCAGTCTGAGTCACCGCCAGAAAAGTGTCTATTCCGGTAATAGTATCGATGTACAGCGCGCCTTTAACCGAGTCGATAATTGGATTGCCGTCAGCATCCAACTGTGCAACAAGACTGTTGCCGCTTGAATTATCAGCCGTGCTGTCATTTGAAGTGCTGTCGTCAACTATAGTCGTTTTACCATTATCTGAGTCATTTGAACCATCGTCTGGCTGCTCTTCGTTGCCAGGGGAATTGAACATACTGAAGATGATTAATATCCCTCCAATGATCAGTAAACCTGTTATAGATTTTTTATCCATTCAACGACTAATTGAGGCCCGCCCTTTTTGACAAGCGCGTGCAAAATTAACATAATTCAGGTACTAATGATGACGAATAAACGATGAACTTGTTTTAAAGTCGGAGAGGAATTTTTTCGCAGTTTTTCCATCCGTTTTTAACCATTTCAGTAAGAATATTTGTTACTACTCAGCAAGCTAAAACATTGTTTGGTTAAAAAAGT
>CAZCAD010000490.1:0-2346 GCA_964496525.1 uncultured Flavobacteriales bacterium
TATCACCAATTACAATATACCCACCATCATTGGTTTGCTGTACGTCAGTGCCCCAATTATCAGTTCCTGTTCCATAGGTTCTCTGCCATCCTTGTGAAACGCAATCCAAAGAAATTATAATGAGAATTAAAAACAGGGATGTCTGTAAGTATCTAGGTTTCATCTGCTTAAATTTAGTTGATGAAGTTAGTGAAACCTTATCTATAAACCAAGTTGGATGTGTGTTTGAAAGTGTGGATTTTAGGCGGATTGAATGCTGTGTATCTCTAAATTATTTTTCAAGCGACTTCAGTGTTCGATGTGTTCGGTGTTCAGTGTTCGGTGTTCGGTGTTCGGTGTTCGGACTTCAGACTTCAGACTTCCAACTCTTTATTTTATACCTTCGCGCTTGTAATAATCACGAAATCGCAACATGGATTACAATTTTAGAGACATAGAGAAAAAGTGGAGAAAGTATTGGGCAGACAATAAGACTTTTAAATCTGAGATCGATCATGATAAACAGAAGTACTATGTGTTGGACATGTTTCCATATCCGTCAGGCTCAGGCTTGCATGTTGGACATCCGCTCGGATATATAGCATCAGACATATATGCAAGATACAAGCGATTAAAGGGTTTTAATGTATTACATCCGATGGGATATGATTCTTTTGGATTACCAGCGGAGCAGTATGCAATTCAAACAGGTCAGCACCCTTCAATTACAACGAATGCAAATATCGATAGGTATCGGGATCAACTCGATCAGATCGGTTTTTCTTTTGATTGGGATCGCGAGTTCAGAACTTCAGAGCCTTCTTATTACAAATGGACGCAATGGATTTTTCTGCAATTATTTGATTCGTGGTACAATTACGATTCAGACAAAGCAGAATCGATTGATATTTTGATTTCGTTGTTTGAAAAAGGGGGCAGTGAAATTGTAAACGCAGCATTTGAAGACCACGATTCGTTTACAGCTGATGAATGGAATGTGATGCAGGAGGAAGAGCAGCAAAGAATGTTGTTAAATTATAGGTTAGCTTTTTTAGCGGAATCGACAGTAAACTGGTGTCCGGAATTAGGTACCGTACTAGCACATGACGAGGTTAAGGATGGAGTTTCAGAAAGAGGAGGGCATCCGGTTGTTCAAAAGAAAATGACGCAATGGAGTATGAGAATTACAGCTTATGCTCAAAGGTTGCTGGATGGTTTGGATGAATTGGATTGGTCGGACGCGCTTAAAGAAATTCAGAGAAACTGGATCGGACGATCAGAAGGAGCGATGGTAAAGTTCGCAGTTGACGGACATGGTGATATCATAGAAGTGTTTACAACTCGTCCCGATACTATCTTCGGGGCATCGTTTATGGTGTTGGCTCCGGAGCATGAACTGGTCGATAAAATTACCACTTCAGACCAAAAAGAAAAGATTGCAACTTATGTAGATTATGCAGCGGCGAAGTCTGAAAGAGAAAGAATGAGTGATGTTAAAACGGTTTCCGGAGAGTTTACAGGGGCGTATGCAATCCATCCGTTTTCAGAAGAAAAAATTCCAATTTGGATTGGTGACTACGTATTAGCAACATACGGAACCGGAGCCGTAATGTCGGTGCCATCAGGAGATCAAAGAGATTGGAATTTCGCTAATAAGTTCGGCATCGATATTATTCCAATTATTGAGGGGCAAGATGTATCAGAAGGAGCGGATGATACAAAAGAAGGAACGATGATCAACTCTTCATTCCTCGATGGGATGATTGTAAAAGATGCCATTACTAAAATAATTACTGCAATAGAAGAAAAAGAAATTGGATGTGGGAAGATCAACTTTCGCCTCAGAGATGCGATCTATAGCAGGCAAAGATATTGGGGAGAACCAGTTCCAATTTATTTCAAAAATGACATTCCATATGCCATGGATGTTTCTGAACTTCCTTTAAAATTACCGGACATAGATAAATATTTACCAACAGCAGATGGCGATCCTCCGTTGGGTAGAGCCAAGAATTGGCAGACGTCTGATGGCCATCCGATAGAATGCAATACTATGCCTGGTTGGGCTGGGTCTTCCTGGTATTATTTGCGGTACATGGATTCACTTAATGATAATGAATTTGCATCTAAGGATTCGACAGAATATTGGAATCAGATAGATCTGTACATTGGCGGTGCTGAGCATGCTACGGGCCATTTATTGTACTTCAGATTTTGGACTAAATTTCTCTATGACTTGGGATTGATATCGTTCGAAGAACCAGCCAAAAAGCTGATTAATCAAGGGATGATTCTGGGAGAGGATAACCAAAAGATGAGCAAGCGTTACGGAAATGTTGTGAATCCCGATGACTTATGCGAGCAGTT
>CAZCAD010000491.1:0-2332 GCA_964496525.1 uncultured Flavobacteriales bacterium
ATGTAAAAACTGTAGTCATAAATTTCAGGATTATAACGTAAAAGCCAAGTGTTTATCTTGTAATACAGGGAATTCGGTTGAACAGCTCAATGGTCGGGAAATAAAGAAATATAGCTTAACGAAGAAGGGAGAGCTTGCCGCAATTAATGGATTTGTCACGACATCCAAAGACATTGATGAAATCATCGGAACCGTCAAATTCGAGACCTTCAAAACAATGTTGAAATATGAGATTGAACGTCTGAGACAAACTGAGGGATCATCAAATATTTGCGCCATTAATATTATTAATCCGTCTCAGGTGTATTCAAAAATCGGATCTGAAGTTCAAAAAGGTCTTTTGAAGGATATTGTCAAAGTTATTCGGTCAAACATCCGTTCGTCCGACATTATCTCGTTCCAGAGTTCATCAACCATTGTGCTGTCAATGAACGAAATTCCAAATAAGATTTCGATCAGAATCCTCGTGGAGATTATTGAAATCCTGAAGAAATTGATGGCAACAGCTTTTAACAACATGGAGGTGAACTTTGTGCATAAAGTTGTTCAGCTCGATTATAAATTGTCGCCCGATTTACACATCCATCAATTGACCAAGGATTTTAATCAGTGATTGAAGAACTAATAGATAATTATCTGCGCTTCGTATCGAGTCTGACACTCGATCACTTCGTTCGATTATTTTGGTTTTACATTTTCTTCGAGTTCATTCGCTATTTCGCCCTGGAATGGTTCGTGTTGAACCTATGGAAAGCCAGGAAAGCATATAATAAGGATAAATATAAACAGGCAAGAGACCTGTTCCTCTTTGAAAATCCATTGGTATCTATTATCATCCCGGGGAAAAATGAGGGGAAGCATATTTACGGATTGATCAAATCATTAAAGGAACAGACTTACCAAAACACCGAAATTATAGTTATTGATGATGGCTCCGATGATGATACACCGACGATTGGTAAGGATCTTCAAAAAGCGGGATTGATCGATCTCTTTTTAAGGAATGAAACTCGTGGAGGAAAAGCTTCCGCGGCCAATTTAGGTCTGAGATTTACCAAAGGAAAATTCATCGTCCATTTAGATGCTGATTGCTCTTATGACAGGGATGCGATTGAAAAAATCATCATCCCTTTTTACGTGGATAAAGAAGTTGGAGGTGTTGGGGGAAATGTAAATGCCAAGAACTATAAAACGAGTTTAGCTACTTCTTTGCAGGCAATCGAGTACTATGATACAATCAGCATTGGGCGGGTGGTGACGTCTCACCTCGGAATTTACCGAATTATATCCGGAGCCTTTGGAGCTTTTAGGGCAGATGTCGTTGATAAAGTAAAGGGTTGGGATATTGGACCCGGGCTGGATGGGGACATTACTGTAAAGATCCGTAAGTTGGGCTATAAGATTAAGTTCGAACAAGAAGCAATGTGTCTGACAAATGTTCCGGAGAGCTTCAAGAAGTTGACGAAACAGCGCTTGAGATGGGACAAATCCTTGATTCGATTTAGAATTCGAAAACACAAGGATGTTCTCTATCCGAATCAATCTTTCAGGTTCGCGAACTTTATTTCCTTCGTCGAGAATATCACGTACAATCTGATTCTGAACATCAAGTGGTATGTGTATTTGAGTGATATGCTGATCAACTATCCATCCCTGATCTTGAATATCCTGATTACAAATATCCTGCTCTACACCGTCACGAATTTTGTCAAGTTTATCATATACTCCTTGTATCGTGAAAGATCGCTTGCCCCCATGTCATACTTCTTGATTTACATTCCGTGCATGGTATTCTACTTCGGTTTTTATCTGCGGATCGTTCGGACGATTGCATACATTCAGGAAACCTTATTCAAGCTGTCTTACAATGACCCATGGAATCCTGCAAAGACTTCTGTGCATGCTAAGAAGCTGAAGATATAATTAGCTAATGTTTAAGCTTTTTACTGTTCCGCTAATCTAGGTGAGGCGGATCAGGAATCTTCTAACACCCCCCACGCACCGCCGGATATCCTCAACCTGCGGCCCCCACGCACCGCCGGATATCCTCATCCTGCGGCCCCCCACGCACCGCAGGATATCCTCATCCTGCGGACTACCGCAGTTGATCCCAAAAAGAGGGAAAACTTTTATTCACAGCTTCACTGCCTGTAACGGCAATCCCTTCAGGACTGAGAACCGCAGCGATTCCGGAAGCCATCGCAATGCGGTGATCATTATTTGAGTCAATGGTTCCGTTTTGCAACGCCCCGGTCCCATGTATCTTCATCATGTCATCGGCCAATTCTATTTGTAGTCCGAGCTTTCCAAACTCATCTCGAAGAACTTCGCC
>CAZCAD010000492.1:0-2329 GCA_964496525.1 uncultured Flavobacteriales bacterium
GCAAATGTGTACCCAAGCCAAAGAGCCAATTTTTAGGAGGAGGAGATGATGGTACCGACAATGACAATTCAAAAGCACAGCAAATTGAAGTAGAATTGAAAGACATTCAAAATGTTGTTCTCAACCAAAATGTTCCAAACCCGTTTGCAGAGAAAACGACCATTACTTACTCCATTCCTGATGAAGTTAAAAAAGCACAAATGCTGTTTTATAATGCCAAGGGTCAGCTAATCAATTCAGTGGATATTTCAACAAGAGGCCAAGGACAAATAAATGTTTTTGGGGAAGATTTAAGTTCGGGGATTTATTCCTACACCCTGGTAACAGACGGTGGGGTTGTCTTGACGAAGAAGATGGTGAAGGCGAGATAACAGACACTAAGTAAAATTTAACTCGTACAATCGGTAATAATGTCCTTTCTGCTCGATTAGCTGATTATGATTTCCTTTTTCTATAATTCTTCCGTCTTCAATTACCAGAATTTCATCTGAATTTACGATAGTGGACAAACGATGCGCAATTACAATAGATGTTCGACCTTTCTGTAGTTCTTTAGTGGCATTCTGAATCAACTCCTCAGATTGCGAATCGACACTCGCCGTTGCCTCATCCAAAATCAAAATTTTAGGATTATAAACATAAGCCCTGATAAACGAAATCAATTGTCGCTGACCAACGGAAAGAATTCCTCCTCTTTCCCTGACATTGAAATCGTATCCACCCGGCAACCGATGAATAAAATCATGAGCACCAACCTTCTTCGCAGCCAAAATGACTGCTTCTCTACTGATACTTGTATCCCCCAAAGTGATGTTATTATAAATCGTATCAGAAAATAAAAATACATCCTGCAAAACCACCGCAATACCCTGTCTCAAAGATTCCAACTCAATATCCCGAATAGAATGATCGCCTACTTGAATTGTTCCTTTTTGAAATTCGTAAAACCGACTGAGAAGATTAACAATTGTTGATTTACCCGCGCCTGTCGTTCCTACCAAAGCAACCGATTTTCCGGCCTCAACTTTAAAATCAATCCCTTTCAGCACCCATTCCTCATTCCGATACGCAAACCAAACGTCCTTAAAAACAATCTCGCGATCAAAGTCCGGATCTCTTATTGTCCCTCGGTCATCAATATGCTGCTCCATATCCAAAATTGAGAAAACACGCTCTGCACGAACAATACCTCTTTGCAGTATATTAAACTTATCTGCCAACATCCTTATTGGGCGGTAGAGCATGTGAATCCAAAGAATAAAGCCGAATATCACACCAATTATCTGGTTTGAATTTTCGTTGATAACCTCTAACTGAAACAGACCCCACATGATTAACACAGCGATGGAAATAGAACTCAAAAGCTCGACGATTGGAAAAAAAATAGAATTTGCCCAAATCGCGTCAAAGTGCGCTTGTCGATGATCGGAATTAATATCCCTAAAGCGATTGGATTCCATTTTTTGTCGATTAAATAGCTGCACGATCGACATACCCGAAATATGCTCTTGAACAAAGGTATTTAGCCTGGTCACCTGCACTCTTTCTTTTTGGAATGCCCTTTTCATTGCACGAGCGAAGATTCTTGTTGCAATAAGTAATAATGGAATTGGAACAAGAACCAATAGTGTGAGTTCCCAACTAAGCCAAGACATAAAGCTTATTACGACGATTAGTTTTAAGATATCACCTAACATGGTCAATAAACCAAGAGAAAACACATCGGCAATTGCTTCAATGTCCGAAATCACTCTTGTCACTATGGTTCCATTTGGCGTAGTGTCGAAATACTTTAACTTAAAAGCGTTAATGTGTTTGTAGAGATTGGTTCTTATATCGCGAATGATAGATTGTCCCAATAAATTCGCCAAATAAGTGGCAAAAAATTGGATGATGGATTCTATCACCAGCAGCGATATTAAAAACACTGTCCAAACCACCAATTTCGATTCAGCAGCTTCACCGGTATAAAACGATTCTAAAAAAGAATGTAAGGATGTCGATAAGAAATTGTCCGATTCAGCACCGATTACAAAAGAATTGACCATTTCGACAATTACATAAGGCCGGTACGGAGCAAGCAGTGCCAACAGGATCATGCAAAAAAGAGCAATGAAGAAGATTCGTTTATAGGGACTTACGTAACGAAACAATCGCCGAAGAATATATAGGTCCAATCGATTCTTTTCAGACATACATCAAAAGTAACTAAAGAATCCTATATTTAATTGTTGTGCAATTGAATGACTTCTTCTTAATCTGTTCTAAAAGTGATGGCCTCTTCGTTAACTTAGCAGGGGTTCCCTTAATTAGCCGATTCACAGGGTTT
>CAZCAD010000493.1:0-2318 GCA_964496525.1 uncultured Flavobacteriales bacterium
GCATTTTTGACCTGCCTGGCCGGCAGGCAGGTAAGCGTAGCCGTAGCTACGGTTGCAGAAAATAACGCCGGCTAACGGAAAAAGAGTTTTTTTGCCATGCACATTCAGTTGTTATAATGTCTATTATATAGGCTCGTGTTAACAGGCCCTGACTCAAAACAAATGCAACTACAAAAAGTCAATCTCGACAAAGTTCTATTTCTGGACATAGAAACTGTCCCACTTCAATACAATTTTGAGGATCTTGATGAAAGCAGCGCTAAACTTTATTTAGACAAGAATAAATACATACAGGATAGAGATGGATTGACAAATGAAGAAGTGTATCAAAAGGCCGGAATTTTTGCAGAGTTTGGAAAAATTGTTTGCATTTCATGTGGATTCGTACAACAAAAGAGAGAAGAAAAATCGATTCGAATTAAATCTTTTGCCAATGACGATGAGGTCGTCTTGCTCAAGGAATTCGCCGACTTATTGAACAACCATTACCTTCCACCTGCGAGTATACTTTGCGGACACAACGCCAAGGAGTTTGATTTTCCATATATCGCCAGAAGAATGCTAATTAATGGAATCGACCTGCCGGATACGCTGGACATTGCTGGGAAAAAACCGTGGGAAATAAGTCATCTTGATACCATGGAACTCTGGAAATTTGGCGATTATAAACACTATACCTCTCTGAGCCTACTCTGTCATGTATTTGATATTCCAACCCCAAAAGATGATATCAGCGGAGCCGATGTAGCCCGAGTTTATTATGAAGAGAAAGACCTCAATAGAATTATAGAGTATTGCCAAAAAGATGTGATAGCGCTAATTCAATTATTTTTGCGCTTTAGAAATGAAGAGCCGGTATCTGAAGAGAGTATTAATTTTTAACGTTACAATCCTTCTCACATTGTTAACTTGTGGCTGCGGGAATGATATTTCAAATCAGGTAGACGGAGGCAGCTTCGATTCTCCTTACGCGGTTTTCAAAAACTTTCCTGAAAAACAATTTGAAGAATTGTATTTGGATATGCCTGTTCAGGATTGCAAAGCCGCATTGCTAGAAACCGGATTTGAATTGAAAAAGGGATCCAATTTTAATTATTATCGAAATCTCGATTCTACGGAGATTGTTCTGCCCGATGAAAGTACCCTAAGCAGGATAAAGATTTTTTTACGCTCAAGAGTCTATTTGAGCCAGCCGAATAAACTTGTGGACTTCTACACAGAGAAGGCCATGAATGTATCCGAGTCAGACGAATTCTATGTTTTTAATTTTCTTGAAGGAAGTTCAAAATTCAAACTAAATTTGCTAATTCAGGAATCTTACCTTCGAATTAGTGCAACATTGCTAAAATCGGGCTGACAAAGGACGATAAAACAAAAAATAATGAAGATGAAAAAGTTTTTAATGATCGCAGGAGTTTTCGTACTGGCTACGGCCTGCAACAAAAACCAACAAGCAGTAAAAAAATTGGATGGAACATGGGAGGCGACCAAAATGGAGGTAACCTTTGATGTGTTTGGTACCCAATTGACAATTGATTTGATCGATCAGGGAGGTTCGGCAACTATGACTTTTGACGGCTGCAAATTGAAGAAGGACGAATGGTGTACAATTAGTTCGACATTTTATGAGCCTTTGACTGATACGACGACAGTATCGAACGATCTATACAGAGTAACAGGAGATGGGACGGTTTTGGAGACCAAAGAAAGTGACACCTCATCTACCGTAACCCTTATAACAATTGTCGATCTGACCAAAACAGATTTGAAAGTCACCTGGACGGATGAAGATCTGGGAGGACCGATTGAGGCCGAGCTTAAGAAAAAGTAAATGGCCCTCATCAAAGCAGTCAAAGGCATCAGCCCGCAGATTCCTGACAGTTGCTGGCTGGCTGAAAACTCGACAATTGTTGGAGATGTCGTGATGGGCGAAAACTGCAGTATCTGGTTCAACACCGTTATTCGCGGCGATGTGAATTCAATTCGTTTCGGTGACAATGTCAATATTCAGGACGGTGCAGTCATTCATTGCACCTATGAAAACCTGCCTGCCGGTAGGCAAGGAACCAAGACGGTCTTGGGCGACAATGTGTCGGTTGGGCATAACGCATTGGTTCATGGTTGTACGGTGGGCAATAACGTTTTGATAGGGATGGGAGCCATCATTATGGACAATTGTGTGGTTGAAGACAATTGTATTATTGCGGCCGGAGCTGTTTTACTCGAGGGAACAAAAGTCGAGTCCGGATCAATCTATGCAGGGATTCCTGCGAAAAAAGTCAAAGAATTAAGCTCGGAACTTTTCGACGGAGAAGTAA
>CAZCAD010000494.1:0-2317 GCA_964496525.1 uncultured Flavobacteriales bacterium
TGGGCCACCGGTTGCAGCTTTTACTCCTGGTGACATTACTATCTGTGCCGGAGATGTGATTACTTTTACTGATGCAAGTACTACGGACGATGTAATTACGTCATGGACCTGGGATTTCACTGGAGGTTCACCCTCTTCGGCGACAGGTATCGGACCACATGCTGTGACGTATAGCACTTCCGGCTCTTATTCTGTTACCTTAACGGTGATAGATGGCATCGGGACAGATGATTCGACTATTACGGTGACTGTTGATCCGGCGAATGACGCAGGAGCGGATAACACAACCTCGGTGTGCAATAGTTCCGGGACTTTAGATGTGAATACGCTTTTATCCGGCGCTGATCCGGGAGGGACTTGGGTTGAGACAACTTCTTCAGGTTCATTCACTCCTGCGACGGGAATATTAGACTATACGGGCCTTACTGCCGGTGTTTACCTATTTGAATACACGGCTGGTGGAGGAGTATGTCCGGACGATGTCGCAGTGATGTCTGTTACAGTGGAGCAGGAAGTGGATGCGGGCACTGACGGTTCGATGAGTGTTTGTAATGACGGTACAACGCTCGACTTAAACACGCTCTTATCAGGAGCTGATCCAGGCGGAACATGGTCTGAAACTACCTCATCCGGGAGCTTTAATCCTGCAACAGGAGTTTTAACTGTAACCGGTCTGGCGGCTGGAGATTACATATTTAACTATACACTAACGGCAGTTGCTCCCTGTCCCAACGATCTGGCGGTAATCACAATAACAATTGTGGAAACTGTTTCTGCCGGAACCAGTGCCACACATGATTTTTGTTCGATCGACGCGACGGCCGATTTATTTGCTGATTTAGGAGCAGCCGATGCCGGTGGAACCTGGGCGCCGGCTATGACAAGTGGTACGGGTGTTTTTGATCCGGCGGTAGATGCAGCAGGTGCTTACACTTATACAGTATCAGGATCGGGTGTATGTCCGGATGATGCAGCCACGGTGACAGTAACGGTAGAAACGATGATGTTGGCAGGAGTTGATAGCGCTGTAACTGTTTGCGATGATGAACTTACAACAGATCTTTTTAATGCACTTGGCGGAACTTATGATGCAGGTGGTGTATGGAACGACGACGATGCAACTGGTGCCTTAGCGGGCTCTGTTTTTGATTTAACTGCCGTGACGGTTCCCGGAACGTATTCCTTTACTTACAATCAGACGAACACGCTTCCATGTTTGGACGATGCAGCAACAGTTGCAGTTACCGTAACAAAATGTCTCGGAATTTCTGACTTGGAAACGACTGAATTGAACATACATCCAAATCCGGTGAATGACGTGATTGATTTGTCGTCATTTGGATTAGAGATTAAAAATGTTCGATTGTACACCGCTCATGGTAAACTCGTTCTCGAAACGAAGTCGGAGCAAGTCGATGTCTCGACATTGACATCCGGTAGTTATGTGCTCACTATAATCACACAAAATCGCATTTACAAGAATCAGATTATAAAAGAGTAATTCCAATTTAAAAGAGTAATTCCAATTTATAACAAGCGTACGAGGCAAAATGAGTATCTTGTCAGCCTTAAATTTCAATGACATTTGATAATGACGCATAAAGATTGGAATGAAATACGCACAAATGACAGTTGGGCCATCTTCAAAATTATGGCCGAATTTGTAGAAGGATACGAGAAAATGGCCAGAATTGGTCCCTGTATCTCAGTTTTTGGTTCGGCAAGAACGAAGGGGGAAAACCCTTATTATAAAAAGGCGGCAGAATGTGCCAGGCTGCTTGTAGAATCCGGCTACGGAGTCATTACCGGTGGAGGACCGGGAATCATGGAAGCCGGAAACAAAGGTGCCTCAGATGGCGAAGGCCGTTCGGTGGGATTAAACATTTTTCTTCCTTTTGAACAAAGTGGAAATCAATACGTGAATCATCCGGTTGATTTTGACTACTTCTTTGTTCGAAAAGTAATTTTTGTAAAATATTCTCAAGGCTTTATTACTTTTCCGGGTGGTTTTGGAACGATGGACGAATTGTTCGAAGCACTGACTCTGATGCAGACCAATAAGATAAATGCGCGACCGGTTGTTTTATTTGGCACCGATTATTGGAAAGGATTGATTGACTGGATTAAGGGTAGCATGTTGGGTAAAGAGGGAAACATTGACGAGAAAGATTTGGACCTCATCAAAATTACGGATGACCCGGCTGAGGCCGTTCAACATATCAATGACTTCTATAAATCGAATAAGCTTGAACCAAACTTCTAAGGGATTGCGTCAAAATAAGTTTTCAGAATTAGCGCAGTTATTTTGAGTTTAGAC
>CAZCAD010000495.1:0-1777 GCA_964496525.1 uncultured Flavobacteriales bacterium
CCGAAAGATTTGGAGATATTGCAAGGGATTATTTGCTGAAGAATCAGGTTGATTTAGAGCTTTCAAGAGTTTTTTGGCTTCTCCTGAAATATTTTGATCAGAATAGTAATTATCTCTTAAAAAGTGAACTGATTTTAGGAATCTGAAGGCATCAAACCAGACCAAAAAGCGTTTTCTGAAGCTTGAATATCCCGAACTATTATCAATTGCGTCATTAACAGCAGTTTCGAAGCCATTTTGAACAAGAAATTCATTCAGTTCTTCAGGAATTGGCAAAGAAGATAGATTCTTCTCATAAAATTCAGGAATAAGATCCACAAAGGTTTTGATTAACTGAAATGATTCGAAAGCATAGGTGCTTAGTTCCTTATTACTTTCAAGTATCCAGCTTTCAATTGCTCTTCCTGTTCCAAATGGAACCCGGTCTGAACTTCTGGGTGATGGAATTACCCTGGTTGTTGTAAGATTCGTGAAATTGCCAAGTGTAATTATTTTGTGTAGAAAGTAAAAGTCCTCTCCTGCCTTTCGCTTGTTCATTCCTCCTTGCTTTTGGTAGGCAGAGTTCCGGACGGCCATACTCGACCCTACTGTGTGAAAAGCATACGGTAATCCGCAATAGGACATGCACTCTTTATAATAACGTAAATGCAGCTCATAGTTAATGATTCCTTCATAGACTTCTGCGGAGAATTCTTCTCCTGACAAGGGATGTTCGAAATGAATACTACATCCGGGACTTTCAACATTTTCTTTAAAGTGTCTTTCTATTTCTACAAGATAATTTGAGTCGCATTTCGAATCGGCGTCAAAGCAAGCAATAATGCCGTCTTGGTTTAGTTGATCAAATCTGGCAACGGCTTCGTCCATTCCAATCTTTCTGGCGAGACCAACACCGGCATGTTTCTTCGGCAGATCGGATTCAGAGATAATATGAAAATGAAGATATTCCTTTTTATTCAAGGCAATCCAGTCTTTCGCGGCCTCTTGGCAGATAGAATTTTGTTTTTTAACAACCTCCGTCTCGTCTTCAGAGGAATTGAAAACGATATTGACTTCGACGTCACAAAACGGTCGTAAACAACCATTGAGTGATTCCATCGTTGGAATTAGATTCGGTTCGTTGTAAACCGGAATTACGACTACAATACCCAGGTTCGCCGATGGTCCTTAAAGAATCTGAGCCTCCTTGAAACCATAATTTTCCAGGTAAAGATTCATAATGTCAATTAAGGACTGCGTCTGAAAATTCTCCAGTCATCACCCTCTTTCTCATAACATAGTCGATCATGTAAACGACCAATACGCCCCTGCCAAAATTCGTAGTAGTGAGTTGAAACGATGTATCCTCCCCAATGCGGAGGTCTGGGAACCTCATCGGGATATTTTTCTTCGAAGAATTTTACTTTTTCTTCAAGAGATAGACGTGAATCGATCTCAGTGCTTTGATCTGAAGCCCATGCTCCTATCTGACTATTGCGCGGACGAGATGCAAAATATTCATTCGAAAGTTCTTCATCCACCTTTTTGACCAAGCCATGGATTCGCACTTGTCTTTCGAGAATCTCCCAATAAAAAAGCAGGGATACTTTATTGTTGGTCTCTAATTGATCTCCTTTGTCGCTTTGGTAGTTGGTATAAAAGACCAGACCTTCTTCCAGAAGCCCATGCATATAAACAATACGAGAATGGGGTTGCCCATCCGCATCCGCAGTAGACAAAACCATCGCATGAGGATCAGCTACATTCTGCTCTCTGGCCTCCTGATAAAATCTGCCAA
>CAZCAD010000495.1:1793-2313 GCA_964496525.1 uncultured Flavobacteriales bacterium
CAAATAGTTTTAGCGGATCTTTTTCATCGATGTCTTCCAACTTCGATTTATCAAAATCTCTTCGATCGTTGTATGTAAGATCTTCTTGATCGCTCATGACGATCCTAAGATAATAAATTGAGAAATCACAAACACCAAAAAACAAAAGTTCTAACATTCAACTTTCAGCTTTCAGCTTCCAGCATCCAACGCCCAAAATCCAGGATTAAATTTGGAACTTGTTTTTTGAACTTTTAATCCCTACTCTTCTTCGTCTGCAGCGTAAGCCACATTAATATTTGGCGATACGATTTCGGCAGTCGCTCCATTCGCATTTTGTGCAACGGCTGTTTCAATCACTCCGGCTGCTTCTTCCACTAATTCAGGAGCTTCGTACAAGAAAATCTCCACGATTTGAGTTTCACTAACGGCAGAAATGCTGTAAGTACCCAAAACTCCTTTCATTTTTTCTTCAAGACGTTCGTACGCTTCTTTGACGCTATGAGCGGAAACTAAGAAATTTTGATTCAGCTTTTTCTCC
>CAZCAD010000496.1:0-2292 GCA_964496525.1 uncultured Flavobacteriales bacterium
ATCGAATTCAAAAACTCCCATTGGACCGTTCCAGAGAATAAGATTCGAATTACTTATGCATTTTTTAAACTCTTCAATTGCATTAAGGCCGATATCTAATCCGATCCAACCGTCCTCAATGTTCATAGTCGAAAACTCTTTAACGTTGGCATCGTTTGAAAAGTCATCGGCGGCGAGCGTATCAGCGGGAATAAGAATATTAACTCCCTTAGCCTCGGCTTGATTAAGAATGTTTTCTGCCGTAGATAAATGATCGTCTTCTACGAGAGACGCTCCAATTTTTCCACCTTTTGCCTTAACAAAAGTGTAGGCCATTGCCCCACCTATTATCAAATTATCCACTTTATCCAGCAGTCGATGTAAAATCACAATCTTAGAGGAAACTTTCGCACCTCCTACAATAGCAGTGAGGGGTTTAAGATCTGATTCAAGTACCTGTCTAACCGACTCAATTTCTTTTTCGATTAAAAATCCAAACATTTTTTTACCCGGGAAGAATTGGGCAACTGTTGTCGTTGAGGCGTGGGCTCGATGTGCAGTTCCAAAAGCATTGTTAATATAGACATCGCCGTGTTTTGATAACATTTCTGCAAATTCGAGATCTCCTTTTTTTTCTCCGGGGTGGAAGCGTAGATTCTGCAACAGCAGAATTTCTCCCGCCTCTAAATTTGAAGATTGCTCAAAAGCTTCCTCGCCGACACAATCCGAGGCAAAAAGAACAGAGGTTCCAACCAATTCTTCTAAACATTCAAGAATATTCTTCAAAGAGAACTTTGATTCAGAAGCGTTGTTCGGGCGACCTAAATGTGACATTAGCACCACAGATCCACCACATTCCAATACTTTATTAATGGTCGGTATTGCTGCTCGAATTCTCGTGTCATCGGTTACGGCAAGACTTTCTTTATCAAGTGGCACATTAAAGTCCACCCTGATCAAAGCTCTTTTTCCGTTGAAGTCGTAGTCAGAAATATGCTTGCTCATTTCTGTAATTAAGTTGGAGAAGCAAAGATAGGAACACAAAAAAAAGAGGCCCATAAATAGGTGCCTCTTTTTACCCTAATTATGCGATAGAAAATCTATTCCGTTCTGAATCCACCGCAAAATATACACTCCGCCTCAGGCGGATACATTTTTCAAGCTCGCCATAGTAAAGGCTATGTCTCTCTTTCAAAATGTCATATTTTATTGTGGATTCAACCCTCATTACGAATTTCTATCGCATAATCAGGGGTTAATTTTTTCAACAAATTAATTTCCCACGTACAATTTTTTCGTGAAAACCCGATTACCGATGAAAATCGACACGAGATAAATTCCTTCCGTCCTCGCTTCATTTAAGTCGAACGTTTCCTGATGTTCTCCCGCTAACTGATAGCCTAAATCCAGACGTTTGACTACCCTACCGCTCAGATCCTGCACATGAAAGACTATGTGATTATTATCAGGAACACTGTATCTGGCCATCACTGATTGACTTTCGCTCATATATGTCAATTCGTAAGCCACCTCCAACTCTTCATTCTTGGAAATTCCAACATCCACTACCGAAGAGACAGTTAATGAACCTACATAAATTGTATCACCCGCTGTTGTTGCACTGCTGTTGGTAATATTATATGCATAATAGAATGTTATATCACCGACATCTGCTGAAGGCGAAGTCCAGTCAAATGTCCATGAAGTAGAACCAACTGCGCTGGTTTGTCTGATATACTCTCTACCGCTCAAAAAGGTGGTGTTTGAATTTGCCCCTGCCGTCAGATCGCCTGCCGCTAATTCTGTTGGATCAACGACCGTCAATTGAAATCCATTTTTGGTTCCGACTGATGAGCTGATGCTCACAGCATAAGTTGAATCAAAATAATATCCTCCCGTGATCCCAGCAACATCAAAGTCAACGGTACCGGCAGCAGGATTAATGGCTCCGACATGACAATCTGTACAGGTAGTTTCAAACGGCGCACCCGTTCTAGCTGCAGGTGGATTAGCGGTGAAGTTCATTTTATCCAAATCGTCGATTCCGTCTGAATGATACTCAGAAATATTTGCGCCCGAATCAAAAAACGAAACTGTTCCGGCTGCTAATGTGAGTAATCCAATAAATGAGCAGAGTATTTTTTTCATACCAACAAAAGTACGAAATCGTATGTTATCAGTGAAATAATAGCATGAACAATTCGATCAAAATCGTGTAGAATTGCCATGCCATCCACAATTCTTAGAAAGGAATTCAAATAAAAAGGGTTGATTATTGCAGTCTTAGTTTTCGAACCAGACGTATATCTCCCA
>CAZCAD010000497.1:0-2271 GCA_964496525.1 uncultured Flavobacteriales bacterium
TTTGAAGCTGAGGTCAATGAAAATAAATTCGGACAAGGAAGGTCAATTAACTGTGGGAGACGATCATCGTGTCACAAAATTTGGCAAATTTTTACGGGCTTCGAAAATGGACGAAATTCCACAATTGTTAAACATTATTGTCGGTCAGATGTCAGTTGTAGGGCCCCGACCCGAAGTTCAGAAATACGTTCATTTATACAATGCAAAACAACTAGCGGTGCTAACCGTAAAGCCGGGTCTGACGGACCTGGCCAGTGTGGAATATATTAATGAACAGGAACAACTTGGAAAAGCTGTTGATCCCGAAGCACATTATATTAATGTAATAATGCCCAGAAAGCTCGAGCTGAATTTAGGATATATTGAAAAGCGAAGTTTTCTTTTTGATCTTGGACTTATCTTAAAAACCATTGGTAAAATTCTGAGCTGATTACTCTATTACCTAAATTTACTCTTATTAAATAAACCCTTTATCGATAAGGGGCAGACCTTAATCTAAAACTAGGTATAAATACCTACTACCCTATGGTTCATAGTATGAATTTTCATACCTTCGCCCGTTATAATCGATTTAGAAAAGTGCTACTCAAGTCTAAAAATTTGTACAGACGACTAAACCTTAAGTTCTGCCTGAGTTTAGTTGCACTCTTATCTTGGACAGAAGCTCATGCACAGACAATTACTTTAGGTACCGGAACTACCACGAATGGAATTACCACAAGTTCACCAATTAACATCTGGTATCGAAAAACGGTTTGTCAAACAGTATATACAGCTGCTGAGTTAATCGCCGAAGGAGTCACCGGTCCTTCTCAACTCAATAAAATTGGATATTTTGTCGCTAATCCACCGATCTATAACCTTCCGGGATATACGATTCAAATGAAACATACAACAGCGACGGATGCCAGCGGTAATTTGGAAGGGGGCTATACCACGGTCAAAAACGGTTTCACTTACGCCCCCGGTTCAAACCAATGGGATATGCTTACACTTGATACTCCTTTCAATTGGGATGGTGTTCAAAATATCGTCGTTCGAGTTTGTTGGTCGCAAGTTGCGCCAACTTATGATCCTTCAGGACAGCTAAGAACTTATGCAGCAACCAACGGATATAAATACCGCAGAAGTGACGCCGCCGGCAACTATTGTTTTAATGTCCCTGCATTTGTCTTAAACACCAAGCCACAAATCCGAATGATATTCGATACAACCACCACTTGGATAGGAATCGTTGATACAGATTGGAATAATCAATCCAATTGGTCGTCCGGTTTGCCTGACGCGACTATGCATGCAACAATTGCGGTCGGAACACCTTTCAATCCATTTTTGACCAGCACAGGAACCTGCAAGAATTTGACAGTTGATGGTACGATGTCCCTGAGCGGAACGATTGAAATTTATGGTGATTTTACCGTTACGGGTAACTATGATGACCAGGATGGCACAACTGTATTTTATGGTGAAGGTATAAATGATATTGATGCCGGTGCAGGCACGACTATTGATAATCTACATATTCAGTCAGAGGATGGAGTGCAAGTTGTAGCCGGTAATCTGGTGATTGAAGATGAGTTGAGAATAATCAAAGGAAGTTTCGAAACCGGTAATCTTGTGACTTTGAAATCGGATGCTCTCGGAACGGCAAGAATCGATGAGATTAAAACAGCCTGTGTCTATACACTAACCATGAATGATTCCTGGGGAGATGGCTGGAATGGAGGTTTTATAACGGTCTATGAAGAAAGCGTTCCAATTGGTACCTATGCGGCTGAAGGCTCTTCGTCTGTAGAAACCTTCTCAATAGTTGAAGGAAATACGCTCGACATTGAATATACATCGGGATCTTACGAAAACGAAAATTCATACACACTTGATGACGAGACATCGACGACCATATTCTCTGATGGCCCGACCCCGGCAACAGGATTCGTTTTTTCATCCACTGCCAGCGGTTGTGCTTTCGGTCCGGCTATAACAGGTGATATTTCTATGGAACGATATATTGATGCCGGAGAAACTTACTGGAGATATTTTTCTTCGGCTGTAAGTGGAGCGACATTAGTGCAGTATAACGACGACTTTGTAACCACCGGCTATCCCGGCTCATGGTTTCCTACTTTTGGTTGGACTTCTATTTACACCTACGATGAAACATTGGCACCCGGCTTGGGATACCTGGAAGCAACAAGTTCAGCTCAGGTAATTGGTACCGGTCAGGGATTACAGGTCTGGTGCGGAGATACGATTACCGGAACATTAGCCTTC
>CAZCAD010000498.1:0-2251 GCA_964496525.1 uncultured Flavobacteriales bacterium
CGCGCATCCAGTCATCATTGAACATTTTTCCAACGTATCGGCTTCCATGATCGTGGAATAAGACACCGACAACATCTCCTTCATTAAATCGATCTGCCATTTGCAATATTCCTGCAACCGCTGCCCCTGCTGAGTTTCCAACGAAAATACCTTCCTCCCTTGCCAGTCGGCGCGTCATGATTGCTGCATCCTTATCTGTTACCTTTTCAAAATAGTCGATCACCGAAAAATCAACATTCTTAGGAAGGATATCTTCTCCAATTCCTTCGGTTATGTACGGATATATTTCATTCGCGTCAAAAACGCCGGTCTCATGATACTTTTTGAATACTGAACCATAGGTGTCAATTCCTAAATTTTGCACCTTTGGATTTTGTTCTTTCAAGAATTTACCTACGCCTGAAATTGTTCCACCGGTTCCGACACCAACTACAAAATGAGTAATTTTTCCATCCGTTTGATCCCAAATTTCAGGTCCGGTTTGCTCGTAATGAGCGAGTGTATTTGCGAGATTGTCATATTGGTTGACATACCAGCTATTTGGTGTTTCTTCAGCCAATCGCCTGGATACCGAATAATATGATCGCGGATCGTCCGGTTCTACATTAGTGGGACAAACAATCACATCTGCTCCCACCGCCCTTAGGATGTCCATTTTCTCCTTACTTTGCTTATCGCTGAGTACACAGATTAAGTGATAGCCTTTTGCAATACAAGCGAGAGCCAAGCCCATGCCTGTATTTCCGGAAGTTCCTTCGATGACGGTTCCTCCAGCTTTGATCCATCCTTTTTCTTCAGCCTCCTCGACCATTTTAAGCGCCATTCTGTCCTTCACAGAATTACCCGGATTAGTCGTTTCAACCTTCGCTAATATCATGGCAGGAATGTCCTTAGTAATAGTATTCAGCTGAATGAGTGGTGTATTACCGATGGTTTCAAGAACGTTCTTAAAATACTTCATAAATAGTCGTGCTTAGCGCAGCGCAAAGGTAATTAATTCAGCTAATTAACGTGGAGCTTGGAGAAGTGGCCTAGGGCTTAGGGATTAGCAATTATCAAATTCTAGCTGTTGCGATATATCAACCCTTTAACCGCATTGGCGCGACTACTTCAAAGCCATGTAATAGTTCAGGGAGTTCCGCAGGATGAGATATCCTGCGGTGCGGATTTGCCTGCCTGTAAAGGCAGATTCGAATACGCAATTTTTTGCAAAAATTACTTTCTAACAAAAAAAAGGACCTTCTTGCGAAGGCCCTTTAAATATCAATCGTTTATTCTAGATTAAAACCAGAATAAGAAATAGACTGCACCGTTAAAGTTATCGGTATCCATTTGGAAAGCGTTTTGTGTGAATCCCAGACTTTCGTCGGAGATAACAGCACCTACACTTCCCGTAGCAGGATCGACAGCCAGTGGACTCCAGAATTCAGTAGTAGAAGTACTTTTACCACTCCAAGCTCCACTAATCGACCATCCAAACTCAGTTCCAACACAAATTTTTGGAGCGAAGTAATATTCGATACCGGCGAATACTCTAAGGCCCAATGTGTTGACAGCGGAGTTGTTAATGGAAATTGTTCTTGAAACTTGAGCTGCGGTTCCTAATGGAGTTACACCACCACCAAAGTCAGTTGTACCAGGTGCTGGATTCGTTACACCAAAAGCATTGCCATACGTATAGTTGACATGGCTTCTTGAACGACCCCAAAGAATTTCACCACCATAGATTCCTCTAAGACGGGTTTTACCTCTTCTGAATTCATATCCTATACCTACATTGATATCGCTTTGTCGTGAAGTTGCATAATCAACCGTCAATGAATCCGGATTTCCCGCGGCATCATTGATGACATCTGAAGCTGTAGCTACGTTGAGTTGACCCACTCGAAGATTTACACGAATAGCATTATCATCAGTAAGCATGTACTTACCAAACAATGATTGCTGTCCGAAATAACCAATGAATTTGTTTGTATCGAGCGTGGTGTTATTGGTATTTAATCCAAAAATGTCACCGAAATAGTTGAAAACCGGAATGGCGTTTACACCTATTCCAATTTCACCTGCGACAGGCATTAAATCCTGCTCTTTCTTGTTCTGAATCTGATCATTTTGTCCAAATGACCATGCAGAAATCACTAGAGCTAAGGACATTCCAATTAATTTTTTCATACAATGAGTATTTAATTTAAATGGTTCAATGCCGCCTACATGGCAGTGTACATTCTATTGATGACGTAAGTACCTCCGT
>CAZCAD010000499.1:0-2213 GCA_964496525.1 uncultured Flavobacteriales bacterium
TTCATTTATGGGTTTACCATGTCCGAACTTATTTACCGGAGAAATGGCAATTCATTCCAGACATGAATATGTGAGCGTACAGGACATGCAAAAGGCCGTGAAAACCATGATCCATCTTGCTAAAATTTGGGAGGAGAATGCCTAGTTCTCTTGCTAACTATTCGAAAGCCTATCCCAAATCCAATGCTATTCAATAAAACATCATCAATGTTAGCCTGTCCAACGCTTGACATATACTGAATAGTTTCAATTGAAGCAGGGATAAGTAAAGCAATCAAGAGTTTAGTAATGAACCGCTTCGCTTCAAGGTTGCAGCTTGCGGCAATTATTGGAATAGGAATGAAAGCGATGACATTACCGGGAATATTTGCGAACCAATGTCCAAAAGCTCTCAACTTAAAATCCGTGAAGAACTCAATAATTGATGTGAACGGAATTAAATTTAGAGACGTTTCAGTGTCAACTCTAAAGTAAGCGAAGAAAAGTAAATAAGAGAGAAATAGGATATACAGAACACCGACAATCCGATAGATAGCCCGCCGACCGGATGTTTCCAAAACTAGAACTTAAGGATTTGTCTGTTTAGAATTCCATCTTGACTGATTATTTTGATCAGATAAGATCCACCTTCTTGTTCGCTGAGATCAATTACAGTTGCATTCTTCTTGCTTAGCACCAACTCACCGATAGTGTTATAAACCTCGATATCTAAAGATGACTCAGACTTAATATATAAAAGATCAGCAGTTGGATTTGGGTAGAGCGCAACCGAAAGCACATTTTCTTCAATACCGGTCGTCAGAGCCGAATCGACAAACACACTCAAAACGGCAATTCCACAATAAAAATCCGTGACCGTGACGGTATAGTTACCATAAGCTAACCCACTTATGTCCTCAGTCGTAGCACTAAATCCACCCGGTCCTGTCCAATCAAAGGTGTATGTTGCTATTCCGCCACTTACAGTTAGGTCGATAGATCCAGTACTCAAACCAGGATCAGTAATTACAACAACAACTTCTAAATCTGCGGCTTTAAGTATGCCGAAGGTCGAAATTGCAAGGAGAAAAAATAACAGCTTTTTCATATTACTTATAAATTGTAATGGCGAATTCGCCCATTAGTTTATTAAATGGAATCTTTTTATCAAGATGAACCCTATCAAGAATCAGAATTCTTCCATTGTCCCTGTCTTCGATAATTACGCCATCATTTAAATTAATTTTATTGTCCTTTTCCTGCTCTAACTGCACACCATCCAATCCTACCGAAAAAATGCCTCCGTTCAGGGTCACCATTTTCAATTGATCGTCAAATACGAGGAGCGAAAAATTGCCATCATTTTTAGCAACAATAACTTCCGAATGATCCCAGGAACCATTCTTAAAATTCCAGCAATGCATTTCGTCATTGTGCGCAATCAGCATCCAATACGATCCATCAAAAGAAACCGCATCGAAGTAAAAACTATCCATGAATTTTGACCGTGAGATGGCAAATTTGTACGGCTCATTGTAAGCGAGCATATTGTTGTCAACCGAATGCATAATGACCGCTTCCGGACGAACTTCAGCACTCCATTCACTCAAGTCATCGCGATATATTTTCTTAATTGCCTCGTTTCGATCGTTCATTGGATGATCCAAAAAATTAACTGCATAAATTGCAGAATCGGTCATGTCCCAAGACAAAGGTTTGTCGTCATACAACAAACTCCTTCCGGCCGGAAGAGCATAGGCTTTACTTTTTAACAAGGTGTCATCCAAATCTCCGATGTGTAAAGTGCCGATTTGAAAACGCTTATCGATGGTCACGCAATGATACTTACCATCTTCAATAATGATCTTCCGATCCGGCGTTTGACCGTTGACAAGATTGCCAAAAGCCAATAAAAACAATATGTTCACAGACTTTTTCAGTTTAAAAAGTAGTAACGATGTTAATTAAAAAGGACAAGTCAAGGTCATCTGTAAAGAGACAATGCTTAGTCGACCCGATTGTATATCGATAACCCCAACCACTAAATGCATCGTAGGGTATATCAGCTAGGCTTGCAAAAGTCACACCATAACAGGCATCGTAGTAAACACCATCGATGTAAGAAATCTGGTGATTGTTAAAATAAGAGCTTGGATTTGCAGAGCATTGACCGGCCGCACCAATCATGTCTTCAACATCTTCCGTTATAAAATTGTACTCAGTATAGGGCGGAA
>CAZCAD010000500.1:0-2209 GCA_964496525.1 uncultured Flavobacteriales bacterium
GTTTTACAGCATTCATTGAATTTGAAGTGGTAAGATTGCGGAGAATCATTAAAATCTAAATATAAAATAAGTGAATTTAAAAAAATTGTCTATATCCAAGCAGACACTTAGTAAGATCAGAGGAAAAATGCTACTTCTTTTTAGGTTGACTTAAAAATTCTGCGATACCTTTGCCCAAAATTAGTCTATGCTAAAAATCGGCTTATTCGGTTTGGGACATTTAGGGAAGATTCATGCGAAGTTGATCACCCTACTTGCAGATACCTATGAATTTGTTGGCTTTTACGATCCGGATGATGAGAACGCCAAAGCCGGAGATGAACTCGGTCTCAAGCGCTTTGAGAATATGGATGAGTTGATCAATGCCGTCGATTGTGTAGATATTGTCACGCCTACCCCTTCACATTATGAATTAGCATCGGCTGCGATTCGTCTGTCAAAACACGTGTTCATTGAAAAACCTGTGACCACTACATCTGAACAAGCCGACAAGCTGCAGAATTTGTCTGAAGAGGCGGGTGTTAAGGTTCAGGTTGGGCACGTCGAGCGATTTAATCCTGCGTTTAAACATGCAAAGGATTTCATCAAGGACCCGATGTTTATTGAAACGCACCGCCTCGCTCAATACAATCCACGAGGAACAGATGTACCGGTTGTTCTGGACTTAATGATTCATGATCTCGATATTATTCTCAGCAGTGTGCAGTCCAAAATTCGGCGAATTAGTGCTTCCGGAGTAGCAGTTGTCAGTGAAACACCTGATATCACCAATGCAAGAATCGAATTTGAGAATGGATGCGTGGCTAACCTGACGGCCAGTCGAATCTCAATGAAGAATATGCGAAAATCACGCTTTTTCCAGCGTGATGCGTATATCTCCGTTGATTTTCTTGAAAAGCAATCTGAAATAGTTAAAATGACCACCTTAGAAGGTGAGGCCGATCCCTTTGATATTGTATTTGATCTGGGCGAAGGAAAAGCAAAGAAGAAAATCGAAATATTTAAAGCGGATATTGAACCGTCGAATGCGATTCAAGAAGAACTGGAATCCTTTGCAATTAGTATTAATGAGAACACAACTCCCATCGTGTCAATTGAAGATGGACATTACGCCCTGGATGTGGCAATTCAAATAATGGAGAAACTGCGAGCTAATGGCAATCTGATCGCAAATCCCTGAGATATTTAATTTACCTCACATTTTTTAACAGAATTGTGCATAAATCGCTTGATAATAGAAAATTTTTCCCTTTTTTTTGCGTTAGGAATTTATGCCGAAATTCGCATCAGATAATCTATTCCGATCATCTGATCCAAAATTCGACAATTATGAAGCGTCGCTTACTTTTCTTTATGCTTCCAACTTTGGCGATTTTTCTTGTTTCATGCAAACAGAAGGATCTTACCCCCTCATGGGTGAAATTGGAGTCAGTATCCTTACAAACAGACGAGGTATCCGAAGGTGCCAATTCGCACAATATTACCGATATATGGGTTTTCAAAGGAAATGAAGCTTTAGGTGTATTTGAAGTTGGAGCTGTTTTCCCTGTCTTAGACGAGGGCTCCACTTCGTTTACATTTCACGCAGGAATTAAGAATAATGGTATTGCCTCCACTAAGGTCCGATATCCCTTTTATGAAAAATATGAAGTCAATCTTAATCTGGTGAAAGACGATACTACCTCAATTTCTCCCACCTTCACTTACAAAAGCGGACTGCAATTTACGCTGATGGAGGATTTTGAAGATTCCGGAATTGATTTTATACCTGCATTTAATACAGATACACCTTTCGTTTTTGTCTTCGAAGCCACAAATCCCGATATTGTTGAATATGGCACCAAGTGTGGAGCAGTTTTTTTGACTAGCATCGATACGTTTTTTCGCGCAGACACTGATATGCAGATTCCGATTCCTTCCGGTCAACAGTCTTATTTGGAAATTGATTATATGAATGATAACTCCATTTCAATGGGATTTAAATCAAATTTGACTTCAGGACAACAAGATCAGGGATTGGTCGTATTATTGAACGCTCAGGATCCCGCAAATTTGAAATGGAAGAAAATATACATAGAGCTTTCGGAAAATGTAAGTGCTTATGGTAATCAGCTCTCAACTGAGATTTATTTCCTCTCTTTTCTGGACTTGGACGATACAGAAGCCAAAATTTACATGGATAACATTAAAGTCGTGCATTTCTAATGAA
>CAZCAD010000501.1:0-2207 GCA_964496525.1 uncultured Flavobacteriales bacterium
GTTCTTGCCGTTGGTGATGTGGAATTTCAGAAGAAATGTATTAACAAAATGAAGGATGTTTCAACCTCAGGTCGGACAATCTTATTTGTTAGTCACAATATGCAATCTGTTCAAAACCTTTGTAAAAATGGAATTTTAATGGAAGATGGGTCTTCAACGTTCCATGGCCCGGTCGGAGAAACAATTACTCGCTATTTGAAATCAGGAGAACAGCAAGATCATTATGTCGTTCATCTCAAAGATTCAAAGGATCGGATTGGTACCGGTCAAATTCGATTTGAAAAAGTGGAACTCTTCTGCAATGGAGAACCGTCAAATAAAGTTCGAATCGGGGATCGACTAAAATTGAGAATCCACTTAAGAGGTCATAAAGCGATGCGATTTAAAATGGCTATTCATCTCTACCGCTACGATGAAACTCGTCTATCTAACATTGAAAATGGCGACTCGCAATTTCAGTTTGATCCATTTACCGGTGAACAGGTTGTTGATGTTGACTTTGGCCCAATCATGCTCTATCCTGATTTGTACAAAATTGGATTGTGGATGGGCGATCTCGTATCAGAAGAGCATATCGATTTTCATCGAATTTGTTGCCAGTTTGAAGTAGTAACCGGTTCAGATCTTGTCCACAGAGGAATACCCAAAAACAGTGGAATTTTCTACTTCATTCCAGAATGGACCAGAATTAAAGGTTAAGTATGCCAAGGGTATCGGTTCTATTACCAAACTATAATAACGCTCCATATTTAAAAGAAGCGCTTGATAGTATATTCAATCAAACCTTTCGAGATTTTGATATTTATTTTGTAGATGATTGTTCAACAGACAATAGTATTGAAATAGCTGAGTCATATGCTGATGATCGTTTAAAAGTGATTCGAAAGGAGAAGAATTCCGGAATCGTTGATACCATGAATGTGGGATTGGATAGAATCGAATCAGAGTTTTTTATTCGGATGGACGGAGATGATATCTCTACACCTGATCGATTTCAGAAATTGGTTTCTTACATGGATGAGAATCCCGAAATCGGTGTATGTAGTTCGGATATCAAAACATTTGGAAAAGTTGAGGAATTCTTAACTTATGAAAGGGATGGGCAACTTAATCGAGCCAATCTTTTGTTCGGACACACAATTGGTCATGCGTCTTCAATTTTTCGAACCGCTGTTTTGAAGGAAAATAATGTTCGATATGTCGACCGATTTTGGGGGATGGAAGACTACTATTTATTCTATCAGTTGAAAGATGTAACATTGACCAGTAGTATTCCGGCTGAACTTTATCTGTATAGAAGGGAAGACTACAATTTAAATGAAGAAATAGTTGAAAAGAAAAAAAGAGAATTCAGAAGTTTTTATAAGATGATATTCGAGGATCTCGGTTTAAACTTTTCGGACAAAGAATTGGCCTTGCATCTGCAATTATCTAAAAGAGAAGTTCCTGAATTCGGATTGAAGATATATCAAACCCATGCCGATAAAATTTTGGCAGCAAATCAAAATGCCAAAATTTTCCCTCAGGAAGAACTGAAAGCAGTTCTACGAAAATACCTGAGAATCCTGATCTTTCGATTAATTGATATAAAAAGGATCAGTTTCTTTACTTTGATTCCACACTTTTTCAAAGAGTCCGGTCTATTTAAACATTACCTAAAAAAGAAATTCAACTTGTTAACGAAATGAATTTACACTTATTTACAGCAAGCTTTCCTTACGGTATAGGGGAATCATTTATCAACAATGAACTTCCCTACTTGATAACCGAATTTGGCTTTGTGAATATCTGCCCTATTAAATCAGATGAGGAAGCTCAAGTCAAGGATCTGGCTAATGTTAAAATTAACGCCTGGACCGAAACGGACCAAAAAGAAAGAATACCGTTAAAAGATAGGCTATTCCTCATTCGAATTTTTATCAACGAATTTTTCACCTCCGGAAAGCAACTAACTTTTATTCGAAAATCCAGGTTTGTATGGGCACAGCTAAAATTTGCAATGCGATTATCCTATTGGATCCGTGAACAAGGGTTCAAAGCGGATGATTATTATTATTCTTTTTGGATGAACCAATGGTCGTTAGCCTTAGCGATTCTGAAAAAGAGAAAGAAAATTAATAAGTTCGTTTTCAGAGTAAATGGATACGATATTTTCGATGAACGTCATTCCGGAAACTACCTTCCGTTCAGAGGCTTTATTTTCTCGC
>CAZCAD010000502.1:0-221 GCA_964496525.1 uncultured Flavobacteriales bacterium
TTCTCTCCACAAATTTAACATGACCCCTTATTCTATTCTTCAAATCATTACAAAAGAAAAAGAGGGAGCCCACATCACGGTGGATCTCTCCCTCTTATGGGTTGGACAAAAAAACTGATTGCACATACCTGTTACCTGTTAAGAATCTTAAGTCTTAAAATGTGCAATTCAATATCGCGAATTGGTCCTACCCTCACAATTCTATTTCAACATAGCGTCAC